>CANGZO010000054.1 GCA_947458305.1 Comamonadaceae bacterium | reverse complement strand
CGCCCAGCCCCTCACAAAAAACGGCCAAACCATCCAGATCAAATTCGAGAAGGTTGGCCGTCATGGGGTTGGGGGACGGGCTAGGGCCGCAACGCGATCAGCGTGCGTATACGTTCAGGCCAGCGAAGAAGAAAGCGATTTCTGCAGCAGCTGTCTCAGGGGCGTCAGAACCGTGCACGGCGTTGGCGTCAATGCTGTCAGCGAAGTCGGCGCGGATGGTGCCAGCGTCGGCTTTCTTGGGATCAGTGGCGCCCATCAGATCGCGGTTTTTGACAATGGCGTTGTCGCCTTCGAGGACTTGAATCATGACCGGACCGGAGATCATGAAATCGACCAGGTCCTTGAAGAAAGGACGTGCCTTGTGGACACCGTAAAACTGCTCGGCTTCGCCGCGCGACAGGTGCACCATCTTGGCAGCGACCACTTTGAGGCCAGCGGCTTCAAAACGTGCATAAATTTGACCAATCACGTTCTTAGCGACGGCGTCGGGCTTGATGATAGAGAGGGTGCGTTCGATGGCCATGATTTTTTCCTGTTTCAAGAGTTTTATAAAGCTATTTTGCCTTGTAGCAAAGCCCGTCATTCTAACCCGAGTGGGACCCGACAAGGCCTCTACCCCGTCAAAGCAAGGGACTCAAGGAGTGGGCTGTGTTGCCACAGACCCAGCAACTCAACGGCTGGCTTTACTGCCGCCCCGTCCACCACGCCCCGGCCCCCCCTGGGCTTTCTTCAAGCGGTTGAAGCTTTCAGCACCGATGTACTTGGCTTCGTTTTTCGGTGCTTCGGCTTTTGCGTGCAAGCCCGATCCACCAGGCGCTTGATTGGGCTTGGCCGCGGGCTTGGCTCTGGGCACGGCCGTTCCTGCACGCCCTTGCCCACCGGTTCGAGGACGCCTGTCATTGCGGTTGGTGCGTGATGCAGGCTCGGTGACAGCGCGGGGACGCTCTGCGGTTCCGGCGGCGCGCATCAAGGATCGGATGTCAGCCTCGTCCAGCTCCAACCAAGCGCCTCGGCGCAAGCCGTGTGGCAAAACCATGGCGCCGTAACGGATGCGGATCAGTCGGCTGACTGCATGCCCCACAGACTCCATCATGCGTCGCACCTCACGGTTGCGGCCTTCAGAGATGGTGACGCGGTACCAACAATTGGACCCCTCCCCTCCCCCATCCTCAATCGATCCGAACTGAGCAGGACCATCGTCGAGCATGACGCCATCCAACAAACGGTTTTTTTCATCCTTGCTCAGAGCACCCAGCACACGCACGGCGTACTCTCGCTCCAAACCAAAGCGGGGGTGCATCAGTTGATTGGCCAACTCACCAGAGCTGGTGAACAGCAAAAGCCCTTCCGTATTGAGGTCCAAACGGCCCACAGACTGCCACTTGCCGTTTTGCAAACGCGGCAACTTGCGAAAAACTGAAGGTCGGTTTTGTGGGTCATCGTGGCTGACGATCTCACCAGCGGGCTTGTGGTAAGCGATCACACGGGCAGGCGGCGGGTCAATTCGGATGCGAATGGGCTTGCCATCCACCTTGATCTGGTCACCATATTGAACGCGTTGGCCCACGTGGGCAGGTTCATTGTTGACCGCAATTCGGCCTTCAGTGATCAATTTTTCCATTTCAAGGCGTGAGCCCATGCCCGCTTGAGCGAGCACCTTGTGCAACTTGGGAGAATCGGACTGAGGGGCCAAAACCCGCTTGCCCAAATCTTCAGACAAAGACTCAAGGCCTTCTTCTTCATCAAATTGACCTGAAACCACATCGGCCAAGGCGATAGGTTTGAATGAAACCTGCAGGGCTTGAGTCATCGCACCCGGCTTGCGTTTGGCGTAAACGCCAGCGTTGGGGTTCTGGTCGTTGGAGGATTGATCGTTCATGTGTTGGGGGTTTCATCCCCATTCAGGGAAATATTGGGGGCCACATCGGGCAAATGGGCGGGGTGCGCCAAGTCAGTTGAGGGGACAGACGACTCCTCGTCCAAAGATAAGCTCGCTTGCAATGGCGCCTCTTCGAGCATGCCGGCCAAAGCCGACATCTGGGGATCCACCTGGGACAACAGGGGCAGCTGGTCCAACGAGGCCAGGCCCAAATCATCCAGAAATTGGCGGGTAGTGGCAAACAAGCTGGGGCGGCCTACCGTCTCACGGTGACCAATCACTTCCACCCAACCACGGTCTTCCAACTGCTTGATGATTTGAGAACCAATGGTCACCCCGCGAATGTCTTCCATGTCACCACGGGTCACAGGTTGACGGTAGGCGATGATGGCCAAGGTTTCGAGGACGGCTCGCGTGTATTTGGGGGGTTTTTCGGGGTGTAAACGGTCTAGGTAAGAGCGCAATTCTGGCCGGCTTTGAAAGCGCCAACCGCTGGCCACATGGGTCAACTCCAAGCCTTTGGGGGCCCATTCGAATTCGATTTCTTCCAGGATCAAGCGCAGGGTGTCGGCCCCCAGCTCATCGTCGAACAAAACGCGCAGATCACGCAAGGACAAAGGCTGCCCTGCGGTGAGCAACGCTGTTTCCAGGACACGCTTGGCTTGCACCATGTTCATGGTGTCGGTCTTTCGGAAAAAAACGCCTCACGGCGTGGTTGGGGAATCAGCTGCTGCCATGGTCAAACACTGGTTCAAGACCGGGTTTGACGTGAATGGCACGCACCAAGGCGTCTCACGCCACTTGCATTCCAAGCTTTGGATTGTAGCTGAGGCCCAGTGGCAGCAATGCCGCGGCCATGTCTTGCGGCCAGTCGATCTGAAAATCCATGTCTGCGCCAGTGATGGGGTGTACAAACGCCAAGCGCCAGGCATGCAGTGCTTGCCGAACCATGCCGCCAGTCGCAGCACCGCCATAGACAACATCGCCGATGAGCGGGTGTCCAATGTGGGCCATGTGAACCCGAATTTGGTGTGTGCGCCCGGTGTGAAGGGTGCACCGAACCAGGCAGCAGCGCTCTCCCTGCGCCAAGACATCCAAGGTGGTCGAGGCGGTTTTGCCCGGCTGATGCGTCAAATCCACGACGGCCATGCGCAAGCGATTGCCCGGATCCCTGCCAATGGCGGCATCGACATGCTTTTGAGCAGGACCAGTCCAGCACTTGTGGGCGATGGCGAGGTATTGACGGTGCACCTCACGGGCCGCAATTTGAGCGACCAGCGCGTCCATGGCTTGGCGCGTTCGGGCGACCACCATCAAACCACTGGTGTCTTTGTCCAAACGATGAACAATGCCCGCGCGCGGGACTTCGCTGGCTTTAGGGTCCAGAGCCAACAGACCATTGAGCAAGGTTCCCGACCAATGGCCAGGCGCAGGGTGCACCACCAAACCGGCCGGTTTGTGAATCACACGCAGATGTTCATCCTCGAAAACCACATCAATGGGCATGGCTTCAGGCACAAAGGCTTGCGACTGCGGGGTGGCACGCAGGGTGATTTGCAATTTGTGGCCCAGCCGCACCTTGGCCGAGACTTTGGTGGTCACTCGGCCGTCCACCAAGGCGTCGCCTTGTTCAATCAACTGCTGCAAGTAGCTGCGTGAAAACTCCGGGACCAATTGCGCAAAGACTCGGTCTAAGCGCTGACCATGTAAAGAAGAAGGCACCAAAGCTTGGCGAACCTCTTGGGCGGCATCCGTCAAGCGCTCGGCGTCGTCGAGGGCTTGGTTGTGATCATCCATTTCGGGGTCGGTCGATATAATCAAAGCGTTCAACAGTACAAGGGTGTCACAGATGCAAAGCTCCAGATTATCGGCGGTTCCAGCCAGCCTCGTTTTGGCTGCGGGACTCATTCTGAGCGGCTGTGCCAACAACCCCAAGGACCCCACAGCCGGTTGGACCCCAGAAAAAATCTACAGCGAAGCCCGTGACGAGGTCAATGCGGGGGCTTGGGACAAAGCCATCGGTTACTACGAAAAGCTCGAGGGACGCGCGGCAGGTACCGTTTTGGCCCAGCAGGCCCAAATTGACAAAGCTTACGCACAGTACAAAACGGGCAGCAAAATTCAGGCTTTGGCCACGCTGGACCGTTTTATCCGCTTGCATCCCACCAGCCCTGCCTTGGACTACGCCTTGTTTTTAAAAGGCGTTGTCAATTTCAACGACAACTTAGGCATGTTCTCCTTCCTGACGCGCCAAGATTTGTCAGAGCGGGACCAAAAGGCCGCCAAGGATTCTTATGAGGCTTTTCTTGAGCTGACCACGCGCTTTCCCGACTCCAAATACAGCGCCGATGCACGCCAACGCATGACGCATGTGGTCAATTCCTTGGCCGCTTACGAAGTGCACGTGGCGCGTTACTACGCCAAACGTGGCGCACATGTGGCTGCCATCAACCGGGCCCAGCAAGCCGTTTCCGACTTCGAAGGTGTGCCGGCCATCGAGGAAGCTTTGGCGATTTTGGTCAAGTCGTATGACGCCATGGGCATGACGGTGCTGCGCGATGATGCCCTGCGCGTTTTGACCAAAAATTACCCCCAGTCGGTCTTCCTGCAGGGCAAGGCCCCAGCCCGCACTAAGAGCTGGTGGCGTCCTTAGACAGCTCAAGCAGCGCCGCCATGAAAGCGTCTTGGTCCTCCAAGCGGCGCATCTCGGGCAAACCTCGCACCAAGCGACGACCATAAGACATGGCCACCAAGCGGCTGTCGCACACCACCAAAATACCCCGATCTGTCTCGCTGCGTATCAGCCGTCCTGCGCCCTGTTTCAGTGACACAGCCGCCTCCGGCAAGGCGTGATCGGCAAAAGCACTCTTGCCTTGTTGGGTGATCCGCTGGCTGCGGGCTTCAAACAAGGGGTCGCCTGGGGGCGGGAACGGGAGTTTGTCGATCACCACCAGTTGCAAAGCATCGCCGGGCACGTCAAAGCCCTCCCAAAAAGAAGCGGACGCGACCAACACACAGCCGCTGCGGCCATGGGGATCGCCCTGCCCTCCTCCCTCGCGAAAACGCTCCATCAAACGCCGTTTGGGACTTTGCCCTTGCACCAACACTTCAACACGGCCATCGCTTTGGGTCTGCAGCAGATCGCCAATGCTGCGCATCGCATTCAAAGTGGTGGTCAACACCAAGGTACGGCCCCCCAAAATGCTCAGGGCTTGCAGGACCAGGCTGGCCACTGCCCCCGAATGACCGGCATCACCAGGACGCGGCAAATTAGTCGGCACATAAAACGCCGCTTGACGCACATAGTCAAAAGGGCTGATGACCTGCATGACCTCGGCCGAAGTCAAGCCACAAGGCTCGGTGAACCAACGCAAACTGGGCTCATCGCCCAAAGTGGCCGACGTGAAAACCCAAGCGCGCTGCCCAACACCAACGGGGTGACCATTCGCGGGTTCTGCGTGCCGTGGATCGCCTGCCATCAAAGCCTCCAGAGAATCGTCATCGGCGGTCAAGGGCTCACTTCTGGGCGGTGCAGGTGCCACGGGCCGCGTCAAGGCCGAAAAAGCCTGTGCAATATCGAGCGGCGATTCAATGACACGCAGCTGAGCGCTGACCTCGGCCCAGCGCACGCCTTCAGGATTGGGGGTGTCGGCAAACACGGCGGCGCGTTGCATCAACTCGCGCGTGCGCTCGCCCAGACGCTGAAAATCAGGGGCCAATTCGCTGACCATGTCCAGGCCATTTTGCAAATCAGCCAAAGCCTGTGTCACCACCAGCAAACCGCTGCGCCACTCTTGGGGGTCAACGCCCTCGGGGTGCTGACCGGTCCAGCGCAAGCGCACCGCCCCCCGGTGCATGCCAGCGGCCAGACGCCAATCGCGGGCAGCTTTTTCCAAGGCTGCACTCAGTGCCTGCCAATCAACCAAACCCCGGGCCAATTGCAAACCCGTGGCCAACACATCCCGCACCAACTCGTGCAATTGCACCGTTGACAACTGCTGGCCCAGAAAATTGACACCAATCTCGTTGAGCTGGTGAGCCTCGTCGAAGACCGTCACGCGCACGGTGGGCAGCAGCTCGGCCACACCCGACTCTCGCACAGCCATGTCGGCAAAAAACAAATGGTGGTTGATGACCACGACATCGGCCGCCATGGCCTCTTTGCGGGCCAGATTGACATGGCAAGCTCGGTAGCGTGGACAGCTGGAGCCCAAACAATTGTCACGGGTCGATGTGACCAATGGCCACAAAGACGAACGTTCATCCAGACCCGTCAGTTCAGCCATATCGCCCGTCCGCGTGGACTGAGCCCAGGTTTCAATCTTGGCCAAGGCTTTTTGCACGCCAGGGTGGGCCGATTCGGGGCTGTGACGGGCCTGGTCCATTCGGTGCAAACACAGGTAATTGGACCGTCCCTTGAGCAAAGCCACACGGATCGGCAAGCCCAAGACTTCTATCAGACGGGGTATGTCACGAGAAAACAATTGGTCTTGCAGCGCCTTGGTCGCAGTGGACACCAAGGCCCGTTGACCACTGAGCAATACAGGCACCAAATAGGCATAGGTTTTGCCCGTTCCTGTGCCCGCCTCGACCACCAATTGACCGCCATCTTGGACCGTTCGGCTGACCGTCAAAGCCATGTCGGTTTGCCCCTGTCGTGGCTGAAAGCCGGGCACCGCTTGAGCCAAAACACCATGGCTAGACAAGGTTTCAGCCACCCGCTGAGCAAGCAAGTTCAAGCAGGCTCCTTCGGTGCCAAGCGCGACTGTAGTGCGGCAATTTGGTCCCGCAGCGCCAAGCGCCGCTTTTTCATGCGCCGCATGCGCAGCTCGTCATGAAGTGCCGCAGTGGCTGAGGTTTGGTCAATCAGTGCATCCAGATCGGCATGTTCGATCTGCCATTCGATCAACTGGCGCTGGGGAGAGTGCAAATCCAACTCCGACAAGCTGGGCGCATCCAAACGCGGTGTGTCGCTCATGGTGCGGCTTGGGTTGCGGGTTGCTTGCCAAGCAAACGCTGCTCTCGCAGCGCTGAACGCCACTCACGCTCTTGTGCGTTCAAGACCAGATCTTGCTGCGCCAAAGGATCGAGGGCTTGCCTGCGAATGCGGCGGGTCTCAATCAAACACGCATTGACCGCAAATTTTTGCCAACATGCAGCTTGGCGTTCCTCATCTGATTTCAAAATAGCCTCACGCAAGGCGGCCACGGCTTGCCTTTGACGGGCAATTTCAGCGGGCACATCCTGACTTGTGGAACTGGCCGACAGGGCTGGAGCCGGAGATAGCGCGGTCGCTTCAGGGTTCTGCGCGTGTGCCACGAACGCAAGGCCCCAAGCCGCAAAACAACTCGCCAGGCAAAACAGACGCAACCGGCTCATGTGAGGTTCGTGTCCACAGTGCGGTGCTCCAGCGCCAGGAACTCACTCGACTGCATCTCGTGCAGGCGCGAGACCGTGCGGGGAAATTCATGGGACATGGGGCCTGAGGTGTAAAGGCCTTCGGGGGGCACAGCAGCCGACATGATGAGCTTCACCCGGCGGTCATACAGCACGTCGATCAACCAGGTGAAACGCCGCGCCTCGGATGCCATGCTCACCGGCATGTGCGGTACGTTGCTCAGCAGCACCGTGTGGTACTGCGTGGCAATTTCAAGGTAATCGTTTTGCGAACGCGGGCCACCGCAAATGGCCCGGAAGTCGAACCAGACCACATCACCGGCACGGCGTTTGGCTGTGATTTCGCGCGCTTCGATGTGCAGCACCGGGTCTTCGTCCGGCCCTGTTGCCAGCCGGTTGAAGGCCTCGTTCATCTCGCGGTCAGCCTGCTCGCCCAAAGGCGAGTGGTAGAGCTTGACCATCTCCAGCGTGCGGCGACGGTAGTCCGTGCCGTTGTCTACATTCAAAACCTGCATGCGCTCGTTCAGCAATGCAATGGCGGGCAAGATGCGGTCTCGGTGCAGGCCGTCGGGGTACAGACCGTTGGGCTCAAAATTGGACGTGGTGACAAAGCCCACGCCGTTGTCGAACAGCGCCACCAGCAGGCGGTGCAAGATCATGGCGTCGGTGATGTCGGCCACATGGAACTCGTCAAAGCAAATCAGCTGGTAACGCTTGGCCATGCGTTTGCCCAGCTCGTCCAAGGGGTTCACCGTGCCTTGAATGGCGGTGAGCTCTCGGTGAACCTCGCGCATGAATTCATGAAAGTGCAAACGCGTTTTGCGCTCAACCGGGACAGCGGCAAAAAAGCAGTCCATCAAAAAGCTCTTGCCCCGGCCCACGCCGCCAAACATATAGACCCCTTTGGGAATCTCAGGGCGGGCAAAGAACTTGCCGAGCAAGCCGGATCGCTTGGATTTGTAGGCTGCCCACTCGGCGGCACAACGCTCCAAAGCATCAATGGCTCTGAGCTGTGCTGGATCGCTTTGGTAATCACGCTTGAGCAACTCAGCTTCGTAAACTTCACGAACGGACATGGGCAGTGGACTCTTCAATTCAAATGAGAAAAACCCGGGTGGAGCCCGGGTTTTCAGGGTGAGTGAACTTTAACCCAACTCACCCGAAACCACAGTTCAGGGCGAGTCAAGGGCTCAGAAGTTCAGGGTCCGTTTGTCCACGGCCAAGGCCGCTTCTTTGGTCGCTTCGCTCAAGGACGGGTGCGCATGGCAGATACGGGCGATGTCTTCGGCGCTGGCGCGGAATTCCATGGCCACCACAGCCTCGGCGATCAACTCAGAGGCTTGTGGCCCCACGATGTGCACGCCCAAGATTTCGTCGGTCTTGGCGTCGGCCAGCATTTTCACCATGCCGGTGGTGTCGCCCAAGGCACGGGCACGACCGTTCGCTAGGAACGGGAACGAACCCGCCTTGTACGCCACGCCATCAGCCTTGAGCTGTTGCTCAGTGCGGCCGACCCAAGCGATCTCGGGGCTGGTGTAGATGACCCATGGGATGGTGTTGAAGTTGACGTGACCATGCTGGCCCGCGATGCGTTCGGCCACCGCCACACCCTCTTCTTCGGCTTTGTGCGCCAGCATCGGGCCACGCACCACGTCACCCACCGCCCACACGCCAGGCAGGTTGGTTTTGCAGTCGCCGTCCACCACCACCGCGCCGCGCTCGTCCAACTGCAGGCCCACGGCTTCGGTGTTCAGGCCGATGGTATTGGGCACACGGCCGATCGAGACGATCAGTTTGTCGGCGTCCAGCTTGACGGCTTCGCCCTTGGCATTGGTGTAGTTGACCGCTACACCCTTCTTGCCGTTGACGATCTCGCCGACTTTCACGCCCAGCTCGATCTTCAGGCCTTGCTTGTCGAAAGCCTTTTTGGCTTCTTTCGCGATTTGCTCGTCCACCGCACCCAAGAAGGTGGGCAGGCCTTCGAGGATGGTGACATCGGCGCCCAAACGGCGCCAGACCGAACCCATCTCCAAACCAATGACACCCGAGCCGATGACCGCGAGCTTCTTGGGCACTGCACCCACGCGCAGAGCGCCGTCGTTCGAGAGCACGTTGACTTCGTCAAACGGGGTGCCAGGCAAGGCACGGGCGTTGGAGCCTGTGGCGATGATGACTTGTTTGGCAGTGATGTCCTCTTCGGTCTTGCCTGCCACATGGATCGTGTAGCCGCCTTCAGCTTTGCCAGCAAAGCTGCCGCGACCATGGAAGAACGTGACCTTGTTTTTCTTGAGCAGGTAAAGAATACCGTCGTTGTTTTGCTTCACCACGGTGTCTTTGCGGGCGATCATTTTGGCCACATCCATCTTCACGCCCGTGGCGCTGATGCCGTGCTCGGCGAAGTGGTGGTTGGCGTGGTCAAAGTGCTCGCTGGACTGCAACAGCGCCTTGGAGGGGATGCAACCCACGTTGGTGCAGGTGCCGCCGGGCGCGGGGCCACCGGCCGCGTTTTTCCATTCGTCGATACATGCGACCTGGAAACCGAGTTGTGCAGCGCGGATGGCTGCGATGTAGCCACCGGGGCCACCGCCGATCACGACGACATCAAATTGTTTGCTCATGAGGAAATGCCTTCTGGATGAAAAACGCCCCCTGGGCAGGGGGCATTCAAAACAAGGGGGTTTAGATGTCGAACAGCAAGCGGGCTGGGTCTTCCAGCGCTTCCTTCATGGCGACCAAGCCCAGAACGGCTTCGCGGCCGTCGATGATGCGGTGGTCGTACGACATGGCGAAGTAGTTCATGGGGCGAACCACAACTTGGCCGTTTTCCACCATGGCGCGGTCTTTGGTCGCGTGAACGCCCAAAATGGCCGACTGGGGTGGGTTGATGATGGGGGTGGACATCATCGAGCCAAAGGTGCCGCCGTTCGAGATGGAGAAGGTGCCGCCAGTCATCTCTTCGATGCCCAGCTTACCGTCTTTGGCTTTCTGGCCAAACTCAGCGATCTTCTTTTCGATGTCGGCAAAACTCATCTGGTCGGCGTTGCGCAAAATCGGCACCACCAAACCACGGGGCGATCCCACCGCGATACCGATGTCAAAGTAGCCGTGGTAAACGATGTCGTTGCCGTCCACCGAGGCGTTGAGCACCGGGAACTTCTTGAGGGCGTGCACTGCCGCCTTGACGAAGAAACTCATGAAACCCAGCTTGCAACCGTGTTCCTTCTCGAAACGCTCTTGCATGCGCTTGCGCATCTCCATGACCGGGGCCATGTTGATTTCGTTGAAGGTGGTCAAGATGGCGTTGGTCGATTGCGACTGCAGCAAACGCTCGGCCACACGTGCGCGCAGACGGGTCATGGGCACGCGCTGCTCAGGACGGTCGCCCAGGTTCACAGCAGGTGCGGCCACTTGAGCCAGCGTTTTGGTGGGCACGCCTGTTGGGATCACCGCGGCGGTGGACTTGACACCACCGGCCACAGCTGAGAGCACATCACCTTTGGTCACGCGGCCATCTTTGCCAGTGCCAGGAACTGAGCCAGCGGCAAGGCTGTTGTCGGCCATCAGCTTGGCGGCAGCGGGCATGGCCACACCGGCCATGCTGGTGCTGTTCGCTGCAGGCGCAGCGGCCACAGCCGAGGAAGCGGCTGGTGCAGCTGGCGCAGCCACTGCAGCAGGCGCAGCAGCTGCGACTTTGCCGTCGGTGTCGATGCGTGCGATCAGCTGCTCGGCCGCGACGGTACCACCATCACCGACCAAGATTTCAGACAAAACGCCAGCCGAGGGGGCTGGCACTTCCAGCACCACCTTGTCGGTTTCGATCTCGATCAGGATCTCATCAGCCGAAACGGTTTCGCCGACTTTTTTCTTCCACTGCAGCATGGTGGCTTCTGCCACGGACTCGGACAATTGAGGGACTTTGACTTCTACGATAGCCATGTTGATTTCTCTTTAAAAGTTAAACGCCAGTTTGTCTTGGGATCACTTGCTCAGCACAAAGCCCTTGAGCTTTGAGAAGGCCGCTTCGATCAATGCTTT
>CANGZO010000053.1 GCA_947458305.1 Comamonadaceae bacterium | reverse complement strand
TTTGTGCGCGAATACCAAGCCGGGCGCACGCCCAACCCGGACATCCTGTGCAATGCCGAGATCAAATTCAAATCGTTTTTGGACCACGCCATGCGCGTGGGGGCCGAAAAAATCGCCACCGGCCATTACGCCCGAGTGCGGCAAAACACCGCCAGCGGTCTGTTTGAACTGCTCAAAGGCCTGGACCCCAGCAAAGACCAAAGCTATTTCCTGCACCGCCTGAACCAGGCGCAACTGTCTAAAACCCTGTTCCCGGTCGGTGAACTGCACAAGACTGAGGTGCGCCGCATCGCCGAAGAAATCGGTCTGCCCAATGCCAAAAAGAAAGACTCGACGGGCATCTGCTTCATCGGCGAGCGGCCTTTCCGCGAGTTTTTGAACCGCTACATCTCCAAAGAACCAGGTCCCATCAAGGACCCGACGGGCCGCACCATTGGAAAGCATGTGGGCCTGAGTTTTTACACCTTGGGCCAGCGTCAGGGCCTGGGCATTGGAGGCATCAAAACCAAAGGCGCACAAAAAGGCGGCGGTGAACACACGCCTTGGTTTGTGGCCCGCAAGGACATCCCGAACAACACCTTGTGGGTGGTGCAAGGCCATGACCACCCTTGGTTGCTGTCACCCCAGCTGCAAGCCACGGATGTGAGCTGGTGCGCGGGCCAAGCCCCTGCGCCGGGGGCCTACGCCGCCAAGACGCGCTACCGGCAAACGGATGCGCCTTGCAGCCTGCAAGCGCTCAGCACACCCGATGGGTCACCGGGCTTTGAACTTTCGTTCGGCGATCCCCAATGGGCCGTCACGCCAGGCCAAAGCGCCGTGGTGTACGACGGCGAGGTGTGCCTGGGCGGCGGCGTGATCCACTCGGCCAGCGCCTGCCCCAACCCAGCGGCCTGACTTATTCCCCGCCCAACCCCAAGCGGTTGGGTTGGCGCTTTTCAATGGCAAAGCGCAGCAAAGCCGCTGTGCGGAAAACGCCGTGTGCAAACTTGCCATAGGGCAAGGTCAAGAACAAAGCCATCACCGCACCCAAGTGCACCGCCAACATCAAGGGCATGGCCGCTGTTTGACCCAGAAGCCACAGCAGCAAACCCGTCACGCTGACCAGGAACAACAAAGCAATGAAACCCCGGTCCATGGGCTTTTGCGCCGCGTCGCCGTGGTCCGGGTGGCGGCGCAGATTCAGGTGCCACAAGCCGGCCGTGCCCACCGCCAAGCTCACCCCGCCAATGACACCCAGCAACTTGGGCAAGGTGGTCAGGTCATACGGTGCGGGCCAGTCCAAAACATAGTGGTACAGCGTGGCCACGCTGGTGGCGGCAAAGCACAGCATGAAGCCATAAAACGTCAGGTGGTGGTAGCGCCTGCGGGCATGCGTCCAAGCGTCGTCTTCGTTGTGGCAACCCTCGCCATGGCCGCCGTCCAGGTATTTCAGGCGCAAAGCAGCGTGGGTGGCTTCGGCCGCAGCGGGGGTGGTCAAACTGGCCCCGCTGGTGGCAGGTGTCACCTCACGCCAAAAGCGCATCACCCCCAGCGCCAGCGCCAACACCGCGAACAAAAAGATGGGCGCAAACAGGCTCACCATCAAATTGTGCGGAAACACCGCGTAAAAGCCACCTGCCACGGGCGCCCCCCACAAGGTGCCTTGGCGCAACATGGCCAGCGCCAAAAACAGCGCCAATCCCAGAGCGAGCGCGACCGACAAAGTCAAACCGTTGCGTTGGTACAAACTGCCCAAAGCGGGTGGCCAGGCGTAGTCGGCATAGGTCTGACCCCGCACCTGGGCCATGGCCTTGGGCACATTGATGGCAAAGTCATGCGGTGGCGCGTACTGGCAAGCATGCAAACACGCGCCGCAGTTGTGACACAGGTTGGCCATGTAATGGATATCGGCCTTGCCAAACTCCAGGCGGCGCGTCATGGCCGGAAACACCGCACAAAAACCTTCGCAATAGCGGCAGCCATTGCAAATATGCATTTGGCGAGCCACTTCGGCTTCGGGCGCGGTCAACTCGCCACGCGCCAGGGCTCGGGCATCCCGCGTCAGGACTTCAAGCGTTTGCATGGTCGGTGCCCTCCTTCTGGGCTTGAACAGCTTTGGCCGCCTGCTCGCCCGCGATGCGGCCAAAGGCCGTGCCTATCGTCATGCCCACCCCGGCGGTGTAGCCCTTGCCCAATACATTGCCCGCCATCATTTCACCCGCCACAAACAGGTTGGGGCTGGGCTGGTTGTTGAAGCGCACAGCGGTGGTCTCATCGGTTTTCAATCCCAAATAGGTGAAAGTCACGCCGGGCCTGACGGCGTAAGCGTAATAAGGCGCGGTGTCCAACGGCCTGGCCCAGTGGGTTTTGGCGGGGCTGACCCCTTCGGTGTGGCAGTCGTCCAGCGCCGTGTGGTCAAACGTGCCTTCGCGGCAAGCGGCGTTGTAATCGTTCAGGGTTTGCATGAACGTGGCCTCATCCAAGCCCAGCTTGCGGGCCAACTCAGGCAGGCTGTCCGCTTTGGTGCCTTCAAACACGGGCGGCATGAAACGGCCAATGGCTTTGGCGTCGATGATCGAATACGCCACCTGCCCCGGCTGCTGCGCCACCAAACGGCCCCAGATGGCATAACGCTTGGGCCAAAAATCTTCACCCTCATCGTAAAAACGCCGGGCCTCGCGGTTGACCACCACACCCAAAGACACACAGTCGATGCGGGTGCAAATGCCGCCATCGTACAAAGGTGCACGCGCATCGATGGCGACCATATGGGCTTGTGTCGGATCGCCAATGCGGTCAGCCCCCTGCTCCAGCATGTGTTTGAGCAAAACGCCTTGGTTGTAACGCGTACCCCGAATCAAAAATTGATCAGCAGGGTACTCACCGCGCTCGTTTTGGCCCCAAGCCTCGCGCAGCCATTCACGGTTGGACTCGAAGCCCCCCGCGGCCAGCACGCAAGCGCGGGCCTCGATGCGTTCGCGCCGAACGCTGCCATCGGCCTGCTTGTGCATGACCGATGCGGCCACAAAGCGGCCCTCGTCCAATTCAACGGTATCCACCTCGGCGTTGTAGTGAATCTGCACGCCCAGCTTTTCAGCGCTGCGGTAAAAGGCATTGACCAAGGCCTTGCCCCCGCCCATGAAAAACGCGTTGGTGCGCGCCGTGTGCAAAGCCCCAGACAAAGACGGCTGAAAGCGCACACCATGCTTGACCATCCAGGGTCTGCAGGTGGCCGAGTGGCGGATCGCCAGACGGGCCAAATGCTCGTCAGTCAAGCCGCCTGTGACTTTGAGCAAGTCTTGCCAGAACTCTTCTTCCGGGTAGGCGTCGACCAACACGTCTTGCGGCGCATCGTGCATGCAGCGCAAATTGCGGGTATGGCCCGAATTGCCGCCGCGCCACTCTCGCGGCGCCGATTCGAGCAGCATCACGCTGGCGCCGGCTTCACGGGCCATAAGCGCCGCACACAAGGCCGCATTGCCGCCGCCAATCACCAAAACATCGACCGTCATAAACACTTTCAGGGCTCAGGGCACGCAGCCCGAATCAGATCAGAACTGGTATTTGCGCAAACCGCCATCCACCGGGATCACCGCACCCGTGATGTAACTGGCCAAAGGCGAAGCCAAGAACGTGACCAAATTCGCCATGTCTTCGGGCTCACCATAGCGGCCCATGGGGATTTCGTTCTCACACTGCCACTGGCGGTACTCGGGCGTGTAGTTGCGAAAAATTTGCTCAGAATGGATACGCCCTGGTGACACACAGTTCACGGTGACCCCGTGCTTGCCCACCATGCGCGACAAACCCTTGGCCCAGCTGTGCATACCCGCCTTGGCGCAAAACGCGCCATTGGTGTGCTCAGGCTCACTCTTGCCGGTGATGTTGATGATGCGGCCCCATTTGCGCTCAATCATCTGGTCAATCAGGGCATCGGCCACTTGGCGTGGACGGTGAAAGTTCAAGGTGATGGCTTCCTGCCAAGCCTCTTCGCTCACATGCAACTCCTTGAAACTGCGCGAGCCGCCAGCGTTATTCACCAAAATGTCCACGCTGCCCAAACCCGCCAAAGCCGCCTCTGCCAAGCGCTTGGCCGCGTCGTCCGCATACAAGTCCGATTCAATGATCACCGGCGCATGTCCGCCAGCGGCCACAATTTCGTCGGCCAACTCGCGCAACTTGTCCACGCGACGGGCCGACACCGCCACACGCACGCCTTCGGCGGCCAGAGCTTTGGCAATGCCACGCCCAATGCCCACGCTGGCTCCCGTCACAAGAGCGGTTTTGTTTTTGAGTTGCAAGTCCATGAAAACTCCCATTTGAAAATTAACTTTCAAATGTATTCCCTGAACACTGGGCTGTGCACCAGCACCAAAGGATGGGGGTATCATGAAAAGTGATGACTACTGAATGACGGACCACTTCAATCCGCGGACAGTTTGGCCTGCTGAACCACCCGCCTCCACTTGGCCAAGTCATCGCGGACCAGCGTTTTCAGCTCTTCGGGCGTGCTGGTTTGAACATCGGCGCCCTGAGCTTCGATGCGAGCAACCGTATCCTTGTCGGTGAGAACCTGATTGAGAGCCGCATTGAGTCTGTCGACCACCGCTTTGGGCGTTTTAGCCGGCACAAACAAGCCATACCACTGCGTCACATCCACCCCGGGGACTCCCAACTCTTTCAGGGTTGGAACCCCCGGCAAAACAGCGGACCGGCGACTGCCGGCAATGCCAACAGCGTGCAGCTTCCCAGCCTTGACGTGCGGCAAGGCTGTGAAAAGACTGGGAAACATGATGTGCGTGTGACCTGCAACCGTATCGTTGACCGCTGGGGCAGAGCCCTTGTAGGGCACATGCATCCAGGAAGCTTTCATATTGAGTTTGTAGAGTTCAGCGGCAAAATGTGGCGCCGTGCCATTGCCCGCAGAGGCATAACTCAGCTTTCCGTCCTGCGCCTGAATGGACGCCAAAACACTCTTGGCATCAGCCGCCTTCAATTGGGGGGTGACCACCATCAAGGTGGGCGAATACCCAACAAGACCTACAGGCTCGAAATCGCCGACCGGGTCGTAACGCAACTTCTGCAAAGCCGGGTTCATCGCATGGGTCGCGACATAGCCAAAAAGTACGGTGTGACCATCTGCTGATGCGCGAGCCACAAATTCAGTCGCAATGGAACCATTGGCACCTGCTTTGTTCTCAACGATCACCGACTGCCCCAGCAAAGGTCCCATTTTTTGGGCAATGACGCGGGCCATGGCGTCATTACCGCCCCCTGCAGCTGTGGGCACCACAATGGTGACGGTTTTTTCAGGGTAAGCGTAGGCCAGTACCGATGAACTCAAAACCAAGGCGGTGAAAATCTTTTTGAAATCGCGCGAATACATGAAAAATTCCTTAAGAAAAAACCAAATCAGCAGGAAGCTGCAAAGCACCTTCCATGATTTTTCGAACCGTGCGAACCACGGATGCCCGAACCACTTGCAGCTGACCTGCTTGCTCCCGGACCTCTGCAGCAATCTGGATCACACCCGAGGGGTGCACCACTTTGAAAATTTGTTCACCCTCAAGACACACCGTCCGACTGGCTACCGTGCCAGGTAAGGCAAATGCAGTCACCACACCGATCGCGCCTGTGACGGCATGGGCGGTATGGCACTGCCAAGGCGTGAAGTAGCGTGACACGATGGCCATGGGGTCTTGACCTGGACTGACCAGCACAGGTTTGGGCATCACACTCGCAGAGACATCGCCCAAGCCCATGAGTCGACCGGCTTGCAGGCGAATGCGCTCCATGCGGGCCAACAGATCCGGCATCGCGTCGAGCTGAGAAGCACTCTCAGAGCCAGTAACGCCCAAGCTGCGGGCGTTCATCAAGACCATGGGCATCGCTGCATCGATGCAAGTGACTTCCACGCCATCGATCAAGTTGATGCGCTCACCCGTAGGAAAAAGCTGCCCAGTCACAGCGCCCCATGCATCCAGAAAGCTCAGGTAAACCGGCGCAGCTGTGCCGGCCACCCCATCCATGCGCATATTGCCGTCATAAACCACTTGGCCATTGGGTGTGTGAATTTGCACATCAATGCGCGCCCCGGTATTGACGTTGTGCACACGAACCGAGGTCATGCCATCTGTGGCCGAAATCAAGCCTTGCTCGACAGCAAATGGCGCGACGCCCGCCAACATATTTCCACAATTGGGTCGGGTATCGACCCCGTTCGGGCCCACTTGCGCAAACAGGTAATCTACGTCGCAGTCCAAGCGTGATGATCGTGAAACCATGGCGACCTTGCTGGTCAAGGTAGAGCCGCCACCGAGTCCGTTGATCTGAGAAGGATCGGCTGCGCCAATGGCACTTTGCAAAACACGATCTCTCAAGTGATCGTCTTTGGGTAACCATTCTCGGAGGAAGAAAGGGCCGCGTGAAGTTCCTGAACGCATCAGGACGCAAGGCAATGAAGTAGTCATGGGTGCCGATGATGCGATCTGTGTAGAATTTTGTGAATTGCATTTTTAAAAATTATTGATGCAAAAAACACAAGACTGAATTCGACATGAACATCAACTTCGATTTGCATGACCTGCAGGCCTTTTCTGCCGCAGCCGAACTGGGCAACTTTCGAAAAGCAGCAGAAGCCGTCCATATTTCACAACCGGCCTTCAGCCGTCGCATCGACAAACTCGAAAACGCTCTGGGTGTGAAATTGATCGACAGAAGCACCCGCAGCATGAGTCTGACGGGTGTTGGAAGAGACTTCGCACGCAAGGTGCGCCTATTGCTTGACGACCTCGATGAGACCTTGCTAGGCATTCAAGAAGTCGGAGGAGCCCGAATGGGCGAAGTCACCGTCGCCTGCGTACCCTCTGCTGTTTACTACTTCTTACCGCAAGTGCTGCGCACTTACCACGCCAGGTTTCCACGCATCCGAATCAAAGTGCACGACGCCAGCGCCAATGAGGTACTTTCGGTCGTTGCCAGTGGCGAAGCCGACTTCGGGGTCAACTTCATGGGCAACGACGAACCCGGGATTGAATTTCGCAGCATTTTGGAAGAGCGCTTTGTCGCCGCATGCAGAAAAGATCACCCGCTGGCCAAAAAGAGAAAGGTCAGCTGGCAAGAGCTGGGGCAATACGACTTCATGTCTGTTTCTAAATCTTCGGGCAATCGCATGCTGCTCGATTTGGCTTTAGCTTCTGCAGATCAAAGACCTCAAAGTATTTACGAAGCCCAGCATGTCACCACCTTGTTGGGTTTGGTCGAAGCGGGCATGGGTGTTGCTGCGGTGCCATCATTGGCCATGCCCAGCGCAGATCACCCTGTATTGGCGAGCGTGCCTTTGTTTGACCCCATCATCACAAGGCGCATTGGACTGATTCGACGCAAGGGCCGCAGCTTCACACCAGCGGCCGAAAAGCTTTATGAGTTGCTGCTCGGCCTGCGTCCCGGAAGCCGCCGCAAGTCAGTGGTAAAAACTTAGCCGTTCAATGCCCCACCTCAACTTGGGATGCTGGAAGACTCAGGATCGCGCCCAACCAGACACCAGACCGAACCAGAGTTCGCACACAATCGGCCATGACCACGCGGGTCGCCAAGGCTGCTGGCGACAATTCATCATCCGACAAACCGCATAAAAAATTCACACGTTTGACTCGATCATCGGTGATGCGCGTCATACACAGGCTCTCGGTAGCGCCCTGCATGCGCGCTACAGCAGCCCAAGGTTGCAGCGTAGAGCCTAGGCCTGCGCTCACGGCATCCATCAGCATGGCCAAGGAGTCCATTTCCATGATCACACGGGGATCCACTTTGGCCCGAGAAAATGCTGCATTCAGGCCACTGCGCAAGCCATGCGGCCCCGTTGGCAAAATCAGAGGCTCATCACACAACTGAGACATGCGCAGGCTTTGGGGAAATTTCTTAGCTCGGGTTGATCGTGCAGAAATGAGAAAAATATCTTCTTCAATCAGCGGCAAAACACTCCAGCGTCGGGCTGCTTGCAAGGATTGGCCACCGGCCATCGGCAAATCAAACAACACCGCCAAATCGAGCTGCCGTGCGTTGAGCATGGCCGACAAATGACCCGACAAACTCTCGACCATGTGCAGACGGACATCCGGGTAACGCTCGCGCATGGCCTGCATCAAAGGCAAGCCCAACACAGCTGCCGTTGTGGGGGCCAAGCCCACACTGACTGTGCCCGACAAACGCGCCTGCTGGGCCGCGCGAATGGCCTGCTCGGCGTGACGCAAGGTCAATTGCGCCTCGCGGAAAAATGCCACACCCGCCTCGGTGGGCGTCACGCCCTGTGGGGTGCGCTGCAACAATCGTGTGCTGAGCTCTCCTTCGAGTCGGGTGATTTGCTGGCTCAATGCAGACTGCACCAGGTTCAGATCCAAGGCGGCCCGGCTGATGCTGCCCATCTCCACCACCCGCACAAAATACCGCAGTTGTCGCAACTCCATGGGGTCAGGTGTCCGATCGGTGCAGTTTCTCTTGGATTTTTTGGCGACTGCGCCAAACGCTCCACAACACCAAAGGCAGCAGCAAAGCCACTGACATTTCAGGATTGAATGGCAGACCATAGGCCTTCAAGCCCTTGAAGGCGTAAAGCAGCAAGCTCACCACGTAATAAGAGATGGCGGCCATGGACAAGCCCTCCACCGTGACTTGCAAGCGCAGCTGCAACTCTTGACCCCGGGTGAGTTTTTCCAGCAAAACTTGGTTTTGCGCCTCGGTGGCGATGTCCACCCGGGTGCGCAACAGGGCGCTGGTGCGCGAAACCCGCTCGGCCAAAGACGCCAAACGCTTTTCTGTGGCATTCACAGTGGCCATGGCGGGCGACAAACGCCGCTGCATGAATTCGCCCAAGGTTTGTGTGCCTGAGATGGGACGCTCGCGCAGCTCCATCAGCCGTTGGCTGACCAGCGTGTCGTAAGCGCGTGTCGCAGAAAACCGGAACCCATGCTCAGCGGTGGCACGCTCGATGCGCGCGGCCAAAGACACCAACAAGTCCAGCAAGGCCTGATCGGTCTCGCCCTTGCGCTCCAGCAAACCCGTGATGTCGGCCAATTGCGCTTCCGCTGAAGACAACATGGCAGACAAATTTTTGGCCACGGGCAAGCCACGCAAAGCCATCAATCGGTAGGTTTCCAACTCGAGCAAGCGCTGCGAAATGCGTCCGGCTCTGGCCTCACTGGTGTCTTCTGGAGCCACCACCAACATGCGCTCGAAACCATCGGCACCAATTCGGAAATGGGTCAGGATGCACGAATGGGAAAGGCCCTCGGCCGTGTTGCCCATGCGAGACGCCAAAACCGTTCCCTCTCCCAACCAGCTTTGGGCCGTGGCGATCAGATCGGGCGAATCGATATCGGCCGTCAACATGCCCAGCTCGATGGCCGCCATGGTTTGGCCCGGCAAGGCGCGCAGCCAGTCGGTGCCAACCGCCACATGCGGTGCCAACTCGGGCAAGTCAGCGCCCCATTGCGCATTGGCCGGTAAATTTTGCACGATGGAATAACGGGTGAACTCGGTGTGTCGTTCCCATTTGACGGTGAAGTGGTCGCAGCGCAAACGCAAAAAGTTGCCCTGCAATTGTTCCAGGCCCAAATCGGCATGACCGGGTAAAAGCCGCAAATGCGCCCACTCTTGCTCCCGCGTCACGCCCTCGTTGAGCAGCGACACATAAACGATCAGTGCCGGCAACCGAACCCGGGCAGGCGGACGCGCATGCACTTCGTTGTGCAACTCACGCCTTTGGGAGTCTTCTGGCGGCAAGAACCGGGAGGTGATTTCGTTCATGAGACTATTCTGACCGAGCTTGCATTCCCGTGCCATGGGCGCCACGAGAAATCTCAGCCAGCAGCCCGAATCCCATCCAAACGCCCCCTCAAGACGCCTTCAAGGCACCCTCAAGACACCCTTAAGGTCCAGGCGGCTCTGGCACCAGCAAGCGGCCCTGCCAAATACCCACGGCTGTGGACATGCCAAGCCAAAGAAACAGGGCAGACACCAGCAACAAGCCCGCCAAGGCCCAGGCTTGCGCCCCAACGCGGTCCAAGGACAAGGCCAATGACAAGGCAGAAAATGCCGCCAAAGGGAACGACATACCCCAAAAAGGCATGCCAAATGTTTGCTTGAAAACACCACGGGCTACGAAGGCAGAGCCACACAAAAACAACAAGGCCACACACCAAAGCCCCCCCACCATCCAGTGTGGCAAGTCCAGGTTCAAACCCGACAAAGCCAACACCGAAGGCGGCGCTACCGTGATGAAGGTCAAGGGCAAGAGGCGCTGCGGCCACATGCCCAAGCGGCGGATGCGCCAACCCATCAAGCCCCAAGCCACAGGCCAAAGCAAGGCTGCCAGGCCAAATTGAACCGCGGCCCAAACTGGATGGCCCAAACCCACACCCGCCAATGCCGGCAACACATTGCCCACCACGGGAATGAACAAGGCCGGGGTCATGCCCAACCAAAAGCGGTCTTGGCGCCGATCTGAACGAAACCAGCTCAGCACCACCACCCCACTCACCAACATCAAACCCGCCGAACCCAGCATCCACAGGGCATCTGCCCACCATGACCCCACCCCGTGGGCGGCCCCCACGCTGGCCACCAACACCCAAGAAGCGGGCATGGCCGCCACAAACACATGGCGCACCGGGTGCTTGAAATCAGCGCGAACAGCCTCAGGGAACCACCACAGGCGAGCGACTGTGGCCAGCATCAAAGCGATCAAGATACATGCGGCTACAACGCCCAAAATGGCCGAGACCTGCACCGCCACCTCCCCCCAAAGAAACTCGGCGCGCAACCAAGCCAGCGACAGACCACACCAGCCCATGACCATCGCAAACCAAGCAAAACCCAGGTGTTGCACGGGCGAGAAAAAAAGGCGTGGGCGCATGCGTTGCTGAAAGAAAAACCCGTGGGCTTGACCACGGGTTGGGGGATGGACGTCAATGAAACGGTGCGCTTTAGAACGGGATGTCGTCGTCCATGTCGTCAAAGTTGCTGGCGGCAGGCTTGGCGGCGGCCGCAGGGCGGTTCGCCGGTGCGGCGGCTGGACGGGCTGGCGCAGCTTGGCGCGGGGCATAGCCTCCACCACTGCCGCCATCCTCTGACGGGCCGCCCATGCCTTGGCGGCTGCCCAGCATTTGCATGCTGTCGGCACGGATGTCGGTGGCGTATTTCTCAACGCCGTTTTTGTCGGTGTACTTGCGGGTGCGCAGGCTGCCCTCGACATACACCTGGCTGCCTTTGCGCAGGTACTGGCCCGCGATCTCGGCGAGCTTGGCAAAAAAGCTGATGCTGTGCCACTCGGTGGCCTCTTTCATCTCGCCGGTTTGCTTGTCTTTGTAGCGGTCGGTGGTGGCCAC
>CANGZO010000052.1 GCA_947458305.1 Comamonadaceae bacterium | reverse complement strand
CTTGCAGCGTCACGAAAGCCCCCATGTTGCGTTTTTTGATGCAGCGATTGCTGTCGCTGATCCCTGTCTTGTTGACGGTGGCCGTTGTGGTCTTCCTGATCTTGCGCCTCACGCCGGGCGATCCGGCGGCGGTGATTGCGGGCAACAACGCCACCAACGAAGACATTGATCGGATCCGTGAGCAATTGGGTTTGAGCGAGCCCCTTTGGACGCAATTTTGGATTTGGTTCAGTGGGGTGCTCCAGGGTGACTTGGGGTATTCCTTTTACTTGGGCAAGCCGGTGTTGGAACTCATTGGCCAGCGCATCGAGCCGACCCTGTCGCTGGCGGCGGGCACCATGCTCTTGGCCGTGTTGATCGCGGTGCCTTTGGGCACCTTGGCGGCCTGGCGCATGGGCGGTTGGCTCGACCGCATCTTGTCGGGCTTTGCGGTGGCTGGTTTTTCGGTGCCGGTGTTTGTCATCGGTTACGTGCTGATCTACATCTTCGCCATCGAGCTCAAATGGTTCCCGGTGCAGGGCTACAAGCGTCTGCTGGGGCCTTCTTCGCAGGGGGTCGAGGCCTGGGCCTGGCAACTGGTCTTGCCTTGGCTCAGTTTGGCCACCATTTATGTGGCCTTGATTGCCCGGGTCACGCGGGCCAGTGTCTCTGAGGCCCTGACCGAAGACTACATCCGCACGGCGCGTGCCAAAGGGGTGACCGAGCAGGCCGTCTTGATGCGCCATGCGCTCAGCAATGCGGCGGTGCCCATCGTGACCGTCATTGGCATCGGCGTGGCTTTGCTGATTGGCGGCGTGGTGGTGACCGAGACGGTCTATGCCATCCCCGGTTTGGGATCGCTGACCGTGGACGCTGTGCTCAACCGCGACTTTCCGGTCATTCAGGGCGTGGTTTTGTTTTTCAGTGCGCTCTATGTGCTGATCAATTTGCTGGTTGACTTGAGCTATCTGTGGCTTGACCCGCGCATTCGGTATTGATGCCCATGAAACCCTTGGCTTCTCAATTGCTCGCCAATACTTCCATCCGTTTTGGCGCGGGGGTGTTGGGTCTTTTGATCCTGATCGCAGGTTTGGCGCCTTGGTTGGGCACGGTCGACCCGGCGGCCATGGACTCGGGCCACATCAACACCTTGTCGGGCACGGTGGGGGCGTTTGCCCTGCTGGACGGCACCAGCGTGGCCCACACCTTCTGGATGGGTTCTGACAATTTTGGGCGAGACATTTACAGCCGGGTTTTGTATGGCACGCGGGTGTCTTTGCTGGTCGGCTTGTTCACCGCCTTGGCCGCCCTGCTGGTGGGCGGGACCTTGGGCATGTTGGCGGGTTATTTTCGGGCGGTGGACGCGGTGTTGATGCGCTTCATGGATGGTCTGATGGCCATCCCCGCCATCTTGTTGGCGATCGCTTTGGTGGCCGCTTTGGGTGCGCAGTTGTGGACCGTGGTGGTGGCCATCGCCGTGCCTGAGATTCCTCGGGTCACCCGCTTGGTGCGGTCCTTGGTGCTGTCCTTGCGCGAAGAGCCTTTTGTTGAGGCAGCGCGGGCCTTGGCCACGCCAACCCCGGTTATTTTGTGGCGGCATATCTTGCCCAATGCCATGGCGCCTTTGATCGTGCAGGGCACCTTCATCGCGGCCAGTGCGGTCTTGACTGAAGCGATTTTGAGTTTCTTGGGACTGGGTTTGCCGGCCGACATCCCGACCTGGGGCAACATCATGGCCGAGGGCCGGGTGCAGTTCAGTCAGTACCCGGGCAATGTGCTGTACCCCGCTTTGTTTTTGGTGCCCACGGTGCTGGCGGTGAATTTGTTGGGCGATGGTTTGCGCGATGTGCTCGACCCTAAATTTGCCAAGAGGGGTGCGTGATGAGCGCTGAACCTGTGCCGGTGTTGTCGATCCGCGATTTGTCGGTGTCTTTGCCACCCGGAGGCGATCGCGTGCATGCGGTGCACCGGGTGTCGCTCAGCATTCTTCCAGGCCAGACCATGTGCGTGGTCGGTGAGTCGGGCTCGGGCAAATCCGTCATGGCCACCACCGTGATGGGTTTGCTGGCCAAAGAGCTCCAAGCCAGTGGCGGCGAGATTGAGTTGCAAGGCGAGTCTTTGCTGGGGGCTTCGGCCGCACGTTTGCGGGCCTTGCGCGGGCGCAGCATGGGCATGGTGTTCCAAGAGCCCATGACCGCACTCAACCCTGTCATGACCTGTGGCGACCAAGTCGAAGAGTTGCTCTCGACCCATACCGATTGGCCAGCAGCGCAGCGCCGCGCCGAAATTCTGCGCATTTTTGAACGCGTGCGCCTGCCCGATCCTGAGCGCATGCTGCGCAGCTACCCACACCAGCTCAGCGGTGGGCAGCGTCAGCGCATCGTGATCGCCATGGCCGTGGTGCTCAAGCCCGCACTCATCATTTGCGACGAACCCACCACGGCGCTGGATGTCACCACCCAAAAAGAAATATTGCGTTTGATCGCCGACCTTCAGCGAGAGCAGGGCAGTGCGGTGCTCTTCATCACACACGACATGGGCGTGGTGGCCGAGATCGCTGACGAGGTGCTGGTCATGAACCAGGGCGAAGCCGTCGAAGGGGGGCCATGCGAGCAGGTCCTGCGCCGCCCGAAAGCCGCGTACACGCGCCAGTTGCTGGCGGCCGTGCCGGGCATGACGCCGCCTGCCGCCAAGCCGGCATTTTCGGGTCCGGTTTTGTTGTCGGGGCAGGGCGTGGGCAAAACCTACGCCAGCCGAGACTGGTTGGGGCGCAACCGCGCCACGGCGGCTTTGCAAAATGCCCATGTCGCGGTGCATGCGGGCGAGACCGTGGGCATTGTGGGCGAGTCCGGCTCGGGCAAATCCACCTTGGCCCGTTGCCTGATCCGCTTGATCGATCCGACCGAAGGGCGCATCCATTGGGCTGAACACGAGGTGGCCCAATGGCCTGAAAGCCGTTTGCGGCCCTTGCGCAGCTTGGTGCAGGTGGTGTTCCAAGACCCCAACCGCTCGCTCAACCCGCGTCGCACAGTGGGCCAGTCCATGGTCGAAGGGGCCATGAACTTTGGCCAAACCCGCGCCCAGGCCGAAGCCCTGGCGGCCGAATTGATGGCGCAGGTGCGCTTGCCGGTCGAGGCCTTGCAACGCTACCCCAGCCAGTTCAGTGGTGGGCAACGCCAACGTTT
The DNA here is from genome assembly GCA_947458305.1 of Comamonadaceae bacterium. Taxonomy (GTDB): domain Bacteria; phylum Pseudomonadota; class Gammaproteobacteria; order Burkholderiales; family Burkholderiaceae_C; genus Limnohabitans_A. The sequence goes on along the minus strand of CANGZO010000052.1, from coordinate 8,227 downwards.
GGCCATTGCGCGGGCGTTGGCCTGTCAACCCAAGGTTTTGGTCGCCGACGAGGCTGTGAGTGCCCTTGACGTCAGCGTTCAGGCCCAAATCTTGAATTTGCTGCGCGAAATCCAGGGGCGTTTGGGCTTGGGGCTGTTGTTCATCACCCACGACCTGCGTGTGGCCGCCCAGCTGTGCGACCGCGTGATCGTCATGCACCAGGGCCTGATCGTTGAAGAGGGCCCCACCGCCGCGCTGTATGCGAACCCCCAACAAGACTACACCCGGCGCTTGTTTGAAGCCGCACCCGCCTCTTTGCCGCCGCTTGAGGCCTGATGGCCCACTCCACAGTCTCACGCTCGATTCACCACACTTCATTTCCACATTTGACTCGAAGCCCGAGGGCCCCGAGACGATTTGACACCGTATGACCCGTATCCTGATCGCTGGCTACCAGCATGAAACCAACACCTTTGCCCCCAGCCTGGCCGATTGGGCCGCCTTCCAAACCGGTGAGGCCTTTCCGGCCTATGTGCGCGGTCAGGCCATGGTGGAAAAAATGTCCGGGGTGAACATCCCGGTGGGCGGGTTCATGGATGCGGCCCGGCGCGAAGGCTGGCAGCTGGTGCCTTCGGCTTGGGCCGGGGCCACGCCATCGTCCTATGTCACGCGTGACGCTTTTGAGCGCATTTGCAGTGCCATCCTGGACGACGTGCGCGCCGCCATGGTGCAGGGCCTGGACGGCGTGTACCTGGACTTGCACGGTGCCGCCGTGGCCGAAAACGCCGACGACAGTGAGGGTGAACTCATCTCTCGTGTCCGCGCCGTGGTGGGTCCCCGCGTGCCCATCGTCGCGAGCTTGGACCTGCACGCCAATGTGACCGAGCGCATGCTGCGCGTGTCCGATGGTCTGGTGGCATACCGCACTTACCCACACATCGATATGGCCGAGACCGGCGAACGCGCGGCCCTCTTGCTGCGCGAACACCTGCGTGCGGGGGCTAAGCGCCCGGTGCAGGCGCGTCGCCTCCCATTTTTGATCCCACTCAATGCGCAAAGCACCTGGATGGCCCCGGCCAAAGACCTGTACGAGGAAATGATCGCGCTGGAGGCGCAGACCGGCTGCATGCTGAGTTTTTGCATGGGTTTTCCGGCGTCCGACTTTGACGAATGCGGCCCGGTGGTCTGGGGTCACGGCCCTCAGGCTGAAATGGCGGTGCAGCGTTTGTTTGAACGTGTGGCCGAGCCCAGCCAATGGCGCCCCGATGTGCTGCCCGCCCGCGAAGCGGTAGCGCAAGCCCTGGCCACCGCCGAGGTGTCGGGCCCGCCTGTGGTCATGGCCGACACGCAGGACAACCCGGGCGCAGGCGGTGACAGCAACACCACCGGCATGTTGCACGCCTTGCTGCAGCAAGGCGCTGGCCAGCGCTGGCCTGGCCAGGTGGCTTTGGGTTTGCTGTATGACCCCGCAGCGGCCCGCATGGCGCATGAGGCTGGTGTGGGGGCCAGTTTGCAGCTGGTTTTGGGCAAGGCCGTGCCCACGTTCACCGGCGAGCCCAGCGACCCGCCCTTGCAAGGGCGCTTCACGGTCCGTGCTTTGGGGCCGGACGATTGCGAACTCAAAGGCCCGATGATGACCGGCATGAAGGCCCACATTGGCCCTTGCGCGTGTTTGGAAATTGACGGTGTACTGATCGCCGTGGCCAGCGGCAAGATGCAGATGCTGGACCGCGAACTCTTTCGCGCCGTGGACATTCAGCCTGAGCAGATGAAGCTCTTGGTGGTCAAAAGCTCCAACCATTTCCGCGCTGACTTCACACCCATTGCCAGCCGTGTGCTGGTGGCCAAGGCGGCAGGTCCGATGGCTGCCGACCCGGGCGATTTGCCTTGGAAAAAACTCAGCCCCCAAACCCGCACCAGACCTTGAAGCTCGGCCTTGAAGCTTGGCCCTGAATCTTTGCCATGTCCCTCGGCTTTGACGGGCTGGGTGTGACCCCACCCACAACGATTGGAGACCCGCATGAGCACCACCGACCTGACCCAATGCACCGCGCATGAATTGCTGCAGCTTTACCGCAGCGGGCAGGCCAGCCCGGTGGAGGCCACGCAAGCGGTGCTCTCGCGCATCGACCGCGTCAATCCGCAGATCAATGCCTTTTGTTGGGTGGACGCGCCCAGCGCCTTGGCCAGCGCCCAAGCCAGCGAAGCCCGCTGGCAAGCGCACCGCAGCACCGGCGCGCCTGTGGGCGAGCTCGATGGCGTGCCCACCAGCATCAAGGACCTGATCCTCACCCGCGGCTGGCCCACCCTGCGAGGCAGCCGCACCATCGACCCCCAGCAGCCCTGGGAGGTGGATGCGCCCGCCACCGCACGCCTGCGCGAAGCTGGTGCGGTGCTGCTGGGCAAGACCACCACACCCGAATTTGGTTGCAAGGGCGAGACCAATTCGCCAGCCACCGGCATCACGCGCAACCCCTGGAACCTGGCCCACACACCCGGCGGCTCCTCGGGCGGAACGGCCGCTGCGGTCGCCGCAGGTCTGGGGCCCTTGAGTGTGGGCACGGATGGCGCAGGCAGCGTGCGCATCCCGGCAGCGTTTTGCGGCAATGTGGGTCTCAAGCCCAGTTTTGGCCGTGTACCTGCTTACCCCTTGTCACCGTTTGGCTCGGTCGCGCACCTGGGCCCCCACACCCTGAGCGTGCGCGACGCGGCCATGATGATGAACGTGCTCAAAAAGCCCGATGCCCGCGATTGGACATCGCTGCCGCCCGATGCGACCGACTACACCGTGGGGCTCGAAGACGGTATCCGTGGCCTGCGCATCGCGTACTCGCCCACCTTGGGTTACGCCCAAAACGTGCACCCCGAGATCGCAGCGGCGGTCGATCATGCGGTGAAACAGCTGCAAGCGCTGGGCGCCCATGTGGAGCAAGTAGATCCGGGCTTTGAAGACCCGCTCGAGATCACCACCGGTCTGTGGTTTCTGGGGGCCCACACGGTCTGGTCAGGGTTGAGTGCGGCGCAGCAGGCGCTGGCCGATCCGGACTTCCAAGCCGAAGCCCAATTGGGCGCACAGCTCCATGCCCAGCAGATCCAGCAGCTCCACCAGCGCCGCGGCGTGCTGGGCTCGCACATGCGCCAGTTCATGCAGCGCTACGACCTCTTGGTCACGCCTTCGGTGTCGATTCCGGCTTTTGAAGCGCGGCCTGCGGGCACGGTGCCGATGGACCCGGTCAGCATGTTGGGCTGGACCCCCTTCAGCTACCCCTTCAACCTGACCCAGCAACCGGCCATCACCGTGCCCTGCGGCTTGACCCAAGCAGGCTTGCCCATGGGCTTGCAGATCGTGGGCCCGATGTTTGGCGATGCCTTGGTGCTGCGTGCCGCGCGGGCTTATGAGTCGGTGCAGCCGGTCCTGCGCCCAGACCTCTGAGAAGCGGCAATTCAGCCCTCAAAAATCATTATCATCAGCGGATGACATTTTTAGCCATCGATGTGGGCAACACGCGCCTGAAATGGGCGCTGTACGACCAACCCAGCCCCCAAGGCCATTTGTTGGCGCATGGCGCAGAATTTCTGGAGAACATCGACCGTCTGTCCGAAGGCGCTTGGGCTGCATTGCCCAAACCCGATCACATGCTGGGCTGCGTGGTGGCGGGTGATGCCATCAAGCGACGCGTGCAAGAGCAAATGGAGATTTGGGATTTCACCCCCCATTGGGTGGTGCCCAGTGCACAAGAGGCTGGTTTGACCAACGGCTACGACCATCCCTCACGTTTGGGGGCTGACCGTTGGGTGGCCATGATCGGTGCGCGGCAGCGCATGAAGGCCAAGGGCCTGTCGCGGCCTTTGGTGGTGGTCATGGTGGGCACGGCCGTCACCGTTGAGGCGATCGACGCCGAAGGGCGGTTTCTGGGGGGGCTGATCTTGCCGGGCCACGGCATCATGTTGCGCGCTTTGGAGTCGGGTACGGCCGGCTTGCACGTTCCTACAGGCGAAGTCACACCTTTTCCTACCAACACCAGCGATGCCCTGACCAGCGGCGGCACCTATGCCATCGCGGGCGCATGCGAGCGCATGGTCCAGCACCTGCGCGAGCACACCGGGCAAGAGCCTTTGTGCATCATGACCGGTGGTGCGGGCTGGAAAATGGCGCCCAGCATGTCGGTGCAGTTTGAGTTGGTGGACAACCTGATTTTTGATGGCCTGCTGGCACTGGCCGCGCAGCGCTTTCAACCCAAAAATCAGTCCGCAGTGGGCGTGTTGTAAGCCGCAGTCAAGGCCTGCAAATGGCTTTGCAAGTCGGTATCGGCCATGTGGGGTGTCAGCAGCGCCAAGACATGCTGTGCACCGCGGGTCAAGGCCAAGCCCGCACTGGCCGGCTCCATGGCTTGGCGTGGGTTGCGCACGTACTCGTAACTCAGCCAATAGGTGACCATGACCGACATGCTGGCCGACAAGGTTTCGATGTTGTCCGGGTTCAAGCGCATCAGGCCGGCTGCGGCCAATGACTCGAGCATTTGCCGAAAGGCCCGCGTCTTGCGCTCCAAGATGGCATGAAAATGCGTTTCCAGATGCCGGTTGCCAGACAGCAGGTTGTTCAGGTCGCGGTATAAAAAACGGTGGCTCCAGACCTGCTCAAACAGCGAGTGCAAAAAGAACCAGGTGTCTTCCACATCCTTCACGTCCGGGGCTGCGTCCAGCAAGCCCAGCATGGCGGTTTCATACTGGTCAAACAAGTGGTTGACCAAAGCATCTTTGGAGGCAAAGTGGTAGTACAAATTGCCGGGACTGATGCCCAACTCTGCCGAGATCAAGGTGGTCGATACATTGGGCTCGCCAAACCGGTTGAACAGCTCCAACGTCACCTCGGCAATGCGCTCTGCGGTTCGGCGTGGGGCTTTTTTGGCCATGTCAGGGCTGTGCAGTGATGGGCTCAGGCCGAGCGGCTGCGGGGCTTTTTGGCTGCGGCGGGGCTTGGTTTGCTTTGCAAAGCCGCCAACTGCGCTTCAAGTTGGGCCACACGCTCTGTCAGCATCTGAATGTCCAAAAGCGATGGCATGCCCAAGCGGTGCAAGGCCTTGGCCACGCGGTCTTCAAACAGGTGCTCGAGTTTGTCCACACGCCCGGTCGCTTGTTGACCAAAATCACTGGCCATGTGGCTCAGGCGCTCGGTGGCTTCTTGCAAACGCTGCTGTGCCTCGGCCTGGCTTTTGCGTTGAAACGCCAGCCCGTCGTTCAGCAGGGCTTCCATGGCTTTGCTGCCTTGCTCTTGGGCTTTGGCCATGGCTCCCAGACCCGCCAGCCACACTTGCTGAGCAGGGGGTGTAAAGGGGTCGCTGGCCGGTGTGGGTTGGGCTGTTTTGCGCTTGGAGGGGTCTGAGGTGGCCATGGTCGTGTCCTGAACAAGCCACCACTTTAACCGCTGCATGGGGCCTTGCAACCGCCAGCCCCAGCTGTCAGAGGTTCAACGCGCAATGCTTCTAAAATCGAGCGCAGTTGGTGCGGCCTCTCGTTGCACCCCAACCCCTTGATTTCATGACCCTCTTGGTAACCGGCGGCGCGGGTTTTATCGGCGCCAACTTCGTGCTGGACTGGCTGGCCGCCAGCGATGAGCGCATCATCAACCTCGACAAGCTCACCTACGCGGGCAACCCCGAGACTTTGGCCAGTCTGCAAGGCGATGCCCGCCACCAGCTGGTGCAAGGCGACATCGGCGATGCCGCCCTGGTCAGCCGCTTGCTGGCCGAGCACCAGCCCCGCGCGGTGGTCAACTTCGCGGCTGAAAGCCATGTGGACCGCTCCATCCACGGCCCCGGTGAGTTTATTGAGACCAACATCGTGGGCACCTTCCGCTTGCTGGAGTCGGTGCGCGGCTATTGGGGCGTATTGCCCGAAGCCGACAAAGCGGCGTTCCGTTTTTTACACGTCTCCACCGACGAGGTGTATGGCTCCTTGGCCAAGGATGACCCGGCCTTCAGTGAAACCCACCGCTACGAGCCCAACAGCCCTTATTCAGCCAGCAAAGCCGCCAGCGACCACCTGGTGCGCGCTTGGCACCACACCTATGGCCTGCCGGTGCTGACCACCAATTGCAGCAACAACTACGGGCCGTACCACTTCCCCGAAAAACTCATCCCGCTGATGATCGTCAATGCTCTGGCGGGCAAGCCGCTGCCGGTGTACGGCGACGGTATGCAAGTGCGCGACTGGCTGTACGTCAAAGACCATTGCAGCGCGATCCGCCGCGTGCTCGAAGCCGGACGGTTGGGCGAGGTCTACAACGTGGGCGGCTGGAACGAAAAGCCCAACATCGAGATTGTCCAAACCGTGTGCGCGCTGCTCGACGAGTTGCGCCCCCGCACTGACGGCAAGCCGTACGCAGAGCAAATCAGCTATGTGACCGATCGCCCCGGCCACGACCGCCGCTATGCGATCGATGCGCGCAAGCTCGAAGCGGAGCTCGGCTGGAAGCCTGCCGAGACCTTTGAGACCGGCATCCGCAAAACCGTGGAGTGGTACTTGGCCAACCCCGATTGGGTCAGCCATGTGCAAAGCGGTGCTTACCGCGATTGGGTGAACCAAAACTACGCAGAGCGCCAAGCATGAAGATCTTGCTGCTCGGCAAAAACGGCCAAGTGGGTTGGGAGCTGCAGCGCAGCTTGGCCCCTTTGGGTGAAGTGCTGGCGCTGGACCGTCACAGCACCGACTTTTGTGGCGACTTGAGCCAGCCTGAGCGCTTGGCGCAAACGGTGCGCGACTGGCGCCCCAATGTCATCGTCAATGCCGCCGCCCACACCGCCGTGGACAAAGCCGAGTCCGAGCCCGACTTGGCCCGCTGCCTGAACGCCACCGCCCCCGCCGCGCTGGCGCAGGCCGCTGCCGACATCGGCGCCTGGCTGGTGCACTACTCGACCGACTATGTGTTCAACGGCCAGGGCGAGCAGGCTTGGCAAGAGGGCGATGCCACCGGCCCGCTCAGCGTGTACGGCCAAACCAAACTCGAAGGCGAACAGCACATCGCCGCCAGCGGCTGCCAACACCTGATTTTTCGCACCAGCTGGGTGTATGCGGCGCGGGGCGGCAACTTCGCCAAAACCATGCTGCGCCTGGCCGCCGAGCGCGAACGCCTCACGGTGATCGATGACCAACACGGCGCGCCCACTGGCGCGGATCTGATCGCCGATGTCACCGCACACGCCATTCGCCAAGCGCTGCAACAAGCTGCTTTGTCAGGCGTCTATCACTTGGTGGCTTCGGGCGAAACCAGCTGGCACGGTTATGCCAGCCATGCGATCGCACAGGCCCGCATCCTTCGGCCCGAGCTGGCCCTGAAAGTCAGCGAGATCGCCCCCGTGCCCACCGCGTCTTTCCCCACGCCTGCACAGCGACCCTTGAACTCGCGCCTGCACACGGGCAAGCTGCAACAAGCCTTTGGCTTGGTCTTGCCCCCATGGCAAGCCGGGGTCAACCGCCTGTTGACCGAGATCCTCTGACCGCCCTAGGCCTTGCGGCACAATCGTTGAAACGCATGTTCTTTTTTCAGTCTTAACGCGATTTGTTGAAGCTTTCCACCATGACCGATACCTCCACATCCGTGACCGTTGCCCCGCAGGACCAAGCCCAGATCCTGGCGCAGGCCATGCCCTACATCCGCAAGTTCCATGGCAAGACGCTGGTCATCAAATACGGCGGCAACGCCATGACCGACCCGGCCCTGCAGCAAGCTTTTGCAGAAGACGTGGTGCTCCTCAAACTGGTGGGCATGAACCCGGTGGTGGTGCATGGCGGCGGGCCGCAAATCGAAACCGCCTTGAAGCGCCTGGGCAAAACCGGCGAATTCATTCAAGGCATGCGCGTGACCGATGCCGAAACCATGGAAGTCGTGGAGTGGGTGCTGGGCGGCGAAGTGCAGCAAGACATCGTGGGCATGATCAACCGCGCAGGCGGCAAAGCCGTGGGCCTGACGGGGCGTGACGGGGGCCTGATTCGTGCCAAAAAACTGCGCTTGGTGGATGCACAAGACCCCAGCAAAGAATACGACGTGGGCCAGGTGGGCGATATCGAAAGCATCGACCCGTCCATCTTGCAATGCCTGCAAGACGATGCCTTCATCCCGGTGGTCAGCCCGATTGGTTTTGGTGCCAACAACGAAAGCTACAACATCAACGCCGACGTGGTGGCCGCCAAACTGGCCACCGTATTGCAAGCCGAAAAGTTGTTGATGCTCACCAACATCCGTGGCGT
>CANGZO010000051.1 GCA_947458305.1 Comamonadaceae bacterium | reverse complement strand
CTTTTTTGTGGGCAAGACCGACTTGGTGTTTCAGCGCTTCATTGAAATCTGGAGCGCCATGCCCGAGCTGTATTTGCTGATCATCTTTTCGGCTGTGTTTGAGCCCAGTGTGGGTCTTTTGCTTTTATTGCTCAGTCTTTTTGGCTGGATGGGTTTGTCCGACTATGTGCGGGCCGAGTTTTTGCGCAACCGGCAACTTGATTACGTGAAATCTGCACGGGCGCTGGGCCTGGGAAATTGGCAAATCATGTGGCGGCATGTGCTGCCCAACAGCATGACCCCGGTGGTGACCTTCTTGCCATTTCGCATGAGCGGCGCCATTTTGGCCCTGACTTCGCTGGACTTTCTGGGTCTGGGCGTGCCACCCGGCACGCCGTCTTTGGGTGAGCTCTTGGCCCAGGGCAAAAACAACATCGACGCCTGGTGGATTTCGCTTTCCACCTTTGTGGTGCTGGTGGTGACCCTTCTGCTGCTGACGTTCATGGGTGATGCCTTGCGCGACGCGCTTGATCCGCGAAAGGTGGATGCATGAGCACGCCCCAAGCTTTGCTGCAACTCCAAGACCTTCGCATCGCCTTTGGCGGCCAGGCCGTGGTGCATGGCGTGAACTTGAGTATCCAGGCCGGTGAGCGCGTGGCCTTGGTGGGCGAGTCGGGATCGGGCAAGTCGGTCACGGCGCTGTCGGTGCTGCGTTTGCTCGAGTCAGCGCAACTGTCGGGGCAGGTGCTTTGGCAAGGCCAAGACCTGTTGCAGCAATCGCCCAGCGAAATGCAGCGCATCCGCGGCGACGAGATCGCCATGATTTTTCAGGAGCCGATGACGGCGCTGAACCCCTTGATGACGGTGGGTCAGCAAATCTCGGAAGTACTACAACTCAAAAAGCTTTTGCCTCGGCGCGACGCCGATTCGCGGGCCGTGAATTTGTTGTCCGAAACCGGGATTGATGACCCTGAGCGGCGTTTTGGGGCTTACCCGCACCAATTGTCGGGCGGTCAACGCCAACGCGCCATGATGGCCATGGCCTTGGCCTCTGAGCCCAAGCTGCTGTTGGCCGACGAACCCACCACCGCACTGGACGCCAGCTTGCGCCTACAGATGCTGCAGCTTCTGGCCGATCTTCAGCAAAAAACCGGGATGGCTGTGTTGTTGATCACCCACGATCTGGCCCTGGTGCGTCACTTCGCTCACCGGGTGGCAGTGATGGAAAAGGGCCATATCGTCGAGCAAGGCGATTTGGATGCGGTGTTTGATCAGCCCCAGCACCCTTATACGCAGCGATTGTTGTCGAGCCGCCCCAGTCGATCTGGCTTGGTGCCCATGCCCGATGCGCAAAATTTGCCGATTTTGCAAGCCAGCCAATTGCAGGTGCGCTACCCCATGTCAGTGCCCGGCTTCAAAGACTGGTTTCAAAAGCACCATTTCACTGCCTTGCATGGTGCAGATTTTTCAATACCAGCGGGCAGCACTTTGGGCGTGATGGGCGAGTCCGGCTCGGGCAAATCGAGCCTGGCACAAGCTGTTTTGGGCTTGATTCCTTTTTCAGGTGAGCTGTCCTTCAGTGGGCAAACCTGGCGTGGTCGTCCGGCTTTGGACAAAGAATTGCGACGTCGTGTGCAAGTGGTTTTTCAAGACCCCTATGGCAGCTTGTCGCCACGCATGACCGTGGGGGAAATCGTCTCAGAAGGCCTGCGTTTGCACCACCCGCACTGGACCCCAGCGCAAACCGAACAACGCGTTCGTGAAGCCTTGGCCGAGGTCGGCCTGGTCGGTGAGTCTTTTGCCGACCTGCTCAACCGCTATCCACATGCTTTTTCGGGCGGTCAGCGTCAACGCATCGCTTTGGCACGTGCATTGGTGGTGGAGCCGGACCTTTTGGTGCTGGACGAACCCACCAGTGCATTGGATGTGACCGTACAAAAGCAAATATTAGAATTGCTACAAGCTGTGCAAAAAAGAAGGGGAACCGCGTATTTAATGATCACCCATGACGTCGATGTCTTGCGCGCCATGGCGCATCAGGTGGTGGTTCTCAAGTCGGGCCGCGTGGTCGAGCAGGGCGCTGCTGACCAAGTCTTGGGAAGTCCCCAACACGAATACACCCGTACCTTGGTGCAAGCCTTTCCAAATTAACATGACCAAAACGAGGGCCTATAGGTCATGATTTCCTTGAAAATCACACACTTACAACGATTTTTCGGCTAGAATTACGGCTTCACGACCAAACGGGCGGGTTTTCACCGCCCGTTTTTTTTGGGTCTCACTTTTTAACATCGACATTCTGAAGCTCTGTGGCATTGCAGCAAATTGTTCAAGAAACCGTGACTGGACTGGGTTATGACCTGGTCGAGATTGACCGCACTGCGGGCGGTTTATTGCGCATCACGATCGATTGGCCGTGGACCCCTGGCTCTGAGCTTTTCATCAACGTCGAAGACTGCGAAAAAGTCAACCGTCAATTGCAGTTTGCCCTGGAAGTGGACGGGGTGAGCTACAACCGACTGGAAGTTTCCTCGCCGGGCATCGATCGACCGCTTCGTAATGAACAAGACTTTGTGCGTTTTGTCGGGGAATTGATCGACATCACCCTCAAAGTGCCCATGGGCGAAAAAGCGGGTGGCATGGTCAACCCTACGCGTAAAAAATTTCGCGGCACGCTGGAGCGTGACGCTGCTGGTCTGGCTTGGCAAATCGTCTGGAGCGATGCCCCTGCTGTCAAACCCGGCCAAAAAGTCAGTAAAAAAAGAGTTCCACCGCCCCTCAATGCCTTGGGATTCGTACTCGATGAACTGCGTGAGGCGCGCCTTGCGCCTGTGGTGGATTTCAAGGGTCGAAAGTCCAAACAAGACAGCTGATGGTTGCCTTTTTTTGATCAAGTATTTGGGGCCCACTGATCGGGCCCGCTAGAACAGGAGAGTTAAGTCATGAATCGCGAAATGTTGATGTTGGTCGAAGCCATCTCACGTGAAAAAAACGTGGAGCGCGACGTGGTGTTTGGTGCCGTGGAAGCCGCTTTGGCACAGGCCACCAAAAAGCTTTACGAAGGCGAAGTGGACATCCGCGTGGCGGTGGACCGCGACAACGGCAATTACGAGAGCTTTCGCCGCTGGCACGTGGTGCCCGATGAAGCCGGTTTGCAATTGCCTGAACAAGAAATTTTGTTGTTCGAGGCCAAAGAGCAAATCCCCGATATCGAGGTGGATGAGTACATCGAAGAGCCTATCGAGTCTGTGCCGATTGGTCGCATTGGCGCCATGGCCGCCAAGCAAGTTATTTTGCAGAAAATCCGTGACGCCGAGCGCGAGATGCTGCTCAACGACTTCATGTCGCGTGGCGAAAAAATCTTTGTCGGCACCGTCAAGCGCATGGACAAGGGCGACATCATTTGCGAATCTGGCCGCATCGAAGGTCGCTTGAGACGCAGCGAGATGATTCCCAAGGAAAACCTGCGCAGCGGCGACCGTGTTCGGGCCATGATCATGGAAGTGGACTTGACACTTCGTGGTGCTCCTATTTTGTTGTCACGTTCAGCCCCGGAATTCATGATCGAGCTTTTCCGCCAGGAAGTGCCCGAGATCGAGCAAGGCCTGCTCGAGATCAAAACTTGTGCCCGTGACCCGGGTTCGCGCGCCAAGATCGCGGTCCTGTCGCACGACAAGCGTGTTGACCCCATTGGCACGTGTGTCGGTGTGCGTGGGACTCGTGTCAACGCCGTCACCAATGAATTGGCTGGCGAGCGAGTGGACATCGTGTTGTGGAGCGAGGACCCTGCCCAGTTTGTGATTGGTGCATTGGCACCCGCCAACGTGCAGTCCATCGTGGTGGACGAGGAAAAACACGCCATGGACGTGGTGGTGGATGAAGAAAACCTGGCCATTGCGATTGGTCGTGGTGGTCAGAATGTGCGCTTGGCATCTGACCTCACGGGTTGGAAGATCAACATCATGGACGCGGCAGAGTCTGCCCAAAAGCAGGCCGAAGAAACCACCGGCATCCGCCAGTTGTTCATGGAAAAACTCGATGTTGACCAAGAAATCGCCGACATTTTGATTGGCGAAGGTTTCACCAGCCTCGAAGAAGTGGCTTATGTGCCGATCCAGGAAATGTTGGAGATCGAAAGCTTCGATGAGGACACCATCAACGAGCTGCGTACACGTGCCAAAGATGCCTTGCTGACCCTGGAAATTGCGCGTGAAGAGAGCGTTGAAGACGTGTCTCAAGATCTGCGCGACTTGCCGGGCTTGACACCTGAGCTGATTTCCAAGCTGGTGGAAGCAGGCATTCAAACCCGTGATGACCTGGCTGACTTGGCGACCGATGAATTAACCGACATCACCGCTCAGACAGCTGAAGAGGCGACCGCCTTGATCATGAAAGCCCGCGAACATTGGTTCGCTGGCGAGGCCTGAAGCCTGATGGAGTCTTGAGCAAAATTATGTCCAGTACCACTGTTGCCGAGTTCGCCAATGAACTCAAAAAATCAGCCGACGTTTTGCTAGATCAATTGCGATCTGCTGGCGTCGCAAAAGCCTCTGACAGCGACGTTTTGACAGATTCTGACAAGCAAAAGCTGCTCAGTTACCTGCAGACCAGCCATGGCACCGTCATGGCCGACCGCAAAAAGATCACCCTGGTCAAGAAATCCACCAGCGAGATCAAGCAAGCCGATGCTTCGGGTAAAGCCCGCACCATCCAGGTGGAAGTGCGCAAAAAACGCACGGTTCTCAAACGGGACGATGAACCGAGCGCTGCGGCTGAAGAGCCGGTTGTTGACCATGCCGATTTGGCCCGACGTGAAGAAGAAGCGCGCCATCAAGCCGAACTGATCAGTCGTCAAGAGCAAGAATTGGCTGAGATGCGACGCCAGCGTGAGGCCCAAGAGGCCCAACAGCGTTCTGAAATGGCTGCTCAAGAGGCCCAAGCGCAAGCAGATGCCATGGCTTTGGCCGAAGCCGCTTTGGCAGCCGGTCAAGCCGCAGAAAAACCCACAATGAGCCGCGCCGACCGTGAGCAATTGGCCAGGGCTGAAGCGGCCAGCATCAACGCCGCGTCACAAGCCAAGCCGTCTCCCGTGGTTTCTTCGGAAGACAAAGCGGTCAATAAGGCATCAGAGGCTGCAGATGCTGCCGCCGCCAAAGTGAAGGCCGACCAGGCCGCCCGCGAAGCGGCTGTTCTCAAAGCCGCTGCCGACTCCAAGGCCAAAGCCGACGAGGAAACTGCACGGGCTCAAGACTTGGACTTACGGCGTCGCAAAGCTTTGGCCGAAGCGGAAGCGATTCGCAGCATGATGAATGCGCCCAAAAAGGTGTTGGTCGCGAAAAAAGACGAGGCCAAAGTCGAACCCAAGGCTGCCGTCAAAGGCACCTTGCACAAACCAGCAGGAACGCCGGCACCTGGTGCACGTGCAGCCGCTGCGCAAGCCGCTGCACCTGCTGCGCCGGGGGCCAACAAAGAAGTCAAATCTGCCAAGCTGTCTTCCAGCTGGGCAGGTGATCCCGCCAAAAAGAAAGCCATTCCAACCCGTGGTGACACCAGTGGTGGCGTGGGTCGCAACAACTGGCGCGCAGGCCCCCGTGGCCGCCGTGGCAATGACCGCGACCGTGATGATGGCCAAAACCAGCAGGCCACGACCGAAGTGCGTGTTTTGGAAGTTCATGTGCCCGAAACCATCACCGTGGCCGAATTGGCCCACAAGATGGCCATCAAGGCCTCTGAGGTCATCAAGCATCTGATGAAGCTTGGTCAGATGGCCACCATGAACCAGCCTTTGGATCAAGACACCGCCATGATCGTGGTGGAAGAAATGGGCCACAAAGCGGTGGTAGCGGCGCTGGACGATCCAGAAGCCTTCACCGACGACGAAGTGTCGGACCAACAAGCCGAATCTTTGCCGCGCGCCCCAGTGGTCACCGTCATGGGCCACGTGGACCATGGCAAGACCTCGCTGCTGGATTACATCCGGCGCGCCAAAGTGGCATCGGGCGAAGCCGGTGGCATCACGCAGCACATTGGCGCTTACCACGTCGAAACGCCTCGCGGCATGATTTCTTTCTTGGATACCCCCGGTCACGAGGCCTTCACGGCCATGCGTGCCCGTGGCGCACAAGCCACCGACATCGTCATCCTGGTGGTGGCCGGTGACGACGGTGTGATGCCACAAACGAAGGAAGCCATCAAACACGCCAAAGCTGCGGGTGTGCCGATCGTGGTCGCCATCAACAAGATGGATAAGCCCGATTCCAACATCGAGCGCGTGCGTGCCGAGCTGATTTCTGAAGAAGTCGTGCCTGAAGAGTTCGGTGGCGAATCGCCTTTTGTGTCTGTGTCGGCCAAAACCGGCATGGGCATCGACGATTTGTTGGAGCAAGTGCTCTTGCAAGCTGAAGTGTTGGAACTCAAGGCCCCGGTGCAAGCCGCTGCCAAGGGTTTGGTCATCGAAGCGCGTCTGGACAAGGGCCGTGGTCCTGTGGCCACTATTCTTGTGCAGTCCGGTACCTTGAACACGGGTGATGTGGTGTTGGCAGGCCAGACCTTTGGCCGCGTGCGTGCCATGCTGGACGAAAACGGGGCGACCATCAAGTCGGCTGGCCCGTCGATCCCGGTCGAGATTCAAGGCCTGACCGAAGTGCCGCAAGCCGGTGACGAGTTCATGGTCATGAGCGATGAGCGCCGTGCCCGCGAGATTGCCACTTACCGTGCAGGCAAGTTCCGTAACACCAAACTGGCCAAGCAACAAGCGGCCAAGCTCGAGAACATGTTCACCGACATGTCGGCGGGCGAAGTCAAGATGCTGCCCATCATCATCAAGGCCGACGTGCAGGGTTCGCAAGAAGCCTTGGGTGCGTCCTTGCTCAAGCTGTCCAACGAAGAAGTCAAAGTCCAGTTGGTTTATTCTGGCGTGGGCGGCATCAGCGAGTCGGACATCAACTTGGCGATTGCCTCCAAGGCCATCGTGATCGGTTTCAACGTGCGTGCCGATGCCGGCGCCCGCAAGTTGGCTGAAGGCAATGGCGTTGACCTGCATTACTACAACATCATTTATGACGCTGTGGATGAGCTCAAGGCCGCGATGTCGGGCATGTTGGCCCCAGAGCAGCGCGAAGAAATCATGGGCATGGCCGAAATCCGGACCGTGTTCGTGGCCTCCAAGATCGGCACGGTTGCAGGTTGTATGGTCACCTCGGGTCAAGTGACCCGCAATGCCAAGTTCCGCCTGCTGCGCGACAACGTGGTCATCTACACCGGCGAACTCGACTCGCTCAAGCGCCTCAAAGACGACGTGCGCGAAGTCAAGGAAGGTTTCGAGTGCGGTATCAAGCTCAAGAACTACAACGACATCAAAGAAGGCGACCAACTCGAATTCTTCGACGTCAAGGAAATTGCGAGAACGCTGTAAATGGTGCGTAAAAAGCAGTCCTCTGTGCCCAACCGCGGTTTCCGCGTGGCCGACCAGATCCAACGCGATCTGGCCGAGTTGATTGCACGCGAGTTGAAAGATCCGCGTGTGGGCATGGTCACGCTCAACGCCATCGAGGTCACGCCAGATTACGCACACGCCAAGGTTTTCTTCAGTGTTTTGACGGGCAACCCGGAAGAGGCCACCGAAGGATTGAATGCCGCTGCAGGATTCTTGCGCAATGGTTTGTTCAAGCGTTTGCACATCCACACCGTGCCGACTTTGCACTTTATGTTTGACCGCACCACCGAGCGTGCTTCTGACATGAATGCATTGATTGCCAAGGCCGTGTCGTCTCGCGCCCAGGAGGACTGAGCATGACAGCGCCACGCACACGGGTGCAGCGGCGCCCTGTGCACGGGGTGTTGCTGCTCGACAAACCGCTGGGTCTTTCCAGCAACCAAGCTTTGCAAAAAGCCAAATGGTTGCTGCGGGCAGAAAAAGCGGGTCATACCGGCACCTTGGACCCTTTGGCCACGGGCGTTTTGCCTTTGTGTTTTGGAGCAGCCACCAAGTTCAGCCAGCAGCATCTGGATGCGGACAAAACTTACGTGACCACGGTCAGGCTGGGATTGAAAACCAGCACAGCCGATGCCGAAGGCGAAGTGATCGCCGTCCGTGAAGTGTCTTGCACGCCGGGTATGGTGGTGGAGGTGTTGGACCGGTTCATGGGGCCCATCAGCCAAGTGCCTCCCATGCACAGCGCCCTGAAAAAGGACGGCAAGGCCTTGTACGAATATGCCCGAGAGGGCGAAACCGTTGAGCGTGCAGCGCGCAACGTGGTGATTCATGATTTGGACTTGCTGGACATGCAACTGCAAGGCGATGCGCCTTTTTTGCGTTTGCGTGTGCGTTGCAGCAAAGGCACTTACATCCGAACCCTTGGCGAAGACATCGCCGAAGCCTTGGGTTGTGGTGGTCATCTCAGCGCTTTGCGCCGTGTGGTGACTGGGCCTTTTGAAGAAGCGCAGTGCGTGTCGCTGGTGCAACTGGAGGCCATGGACGAAGTCCAGCGCTTGGCTGCATTGCAACCGGTGGAGGCCTTGTTGCCGGGCTACACCGAGGTGCAGCTCGACAAAGACAGCACAGATCGTTTTTTGAATGGGGTGCGCAGACACGGCCCTTGGGTTGATTGTGATCAAGTCGCCGTGTACGCAGAACATCCTCGTGCCTTGTTGGGAACAGCAAGTGTGCAAGGCGGCGAATTGATTCCGGGTCGATTGTTGAGCCCGATGGAAATTCAACAGATTTTAGAAAGTTCACCTGCTTTTGAGCCGTTGCTGGCCGAGCAGGTTTAAAGGAAGAGAAAGCATGACCAAGCAAATCCGCAACATCGCCATCATTGCCCACGTTGACCATGGCAAAACCACCATGGTGGACCAACTGCTTCGCCAGTCGGGTACCTTCGCTGACCACGAAAAAATCGTGGACACGGTCATGGACAACAACGCCATTGAACGTGAACGCGGCATCACCATCCTGGCCAAAAATTGCGCCGTGAGCTGGGAAGGCACCCACATCAACATCGTGGACACCCCCGGCCACGCAGACTTCGGCGGAGAAGTCGAGCGCGCCCTGTCCATGGTCGACGGTGTGGTCTTGTTGATCGATGCGCAAGAAGGCCCTATGCCTCAGACCCGCTTTGTGACCAAGAAAGCATTGGCTTTGGGCTTGAAGCCCATTGTGGTGGTGAACAAGGTCGACAAGCCAGGTGCCAACCCCGACAAAGTGGTGAATGCCGCTTTTGACCTGTTCGACAAACTCGGCGCCAATGACGAGCAGCTGGATTTCCCTGTTGTGTACGCATCCGGTATCAACGGCTGGACATCGATGGAAGAGGGCGCACCCGGTGAGCAGTGGGGTCCCGACATGTCGGCCCTGTTCAATACCGTGCTCAAGCACGTCAAGCCCAACTCGGGTGACCCAGCAGCCCCACTGCAATTGCAAATTTCCGCGCTCGATTTCTCGACCTTCGTGGGCCGTATCGGTGTGGGTCGGATCAGCCAAGGCACCATCAAGCCCAACATGGACGTGGTGGTCATGGAAGGCCCAGACGGCTCCACCATCAAAGGCCGCGTGAACCAGGTGTTGACGTTCCAGGGGCTGGACCGCGTGCAGGTGACCGAAGCCGGCCCGGGCGAGATTGTCTTGATCAACGGCATTGCAGACCTGAACATTGGTGTCACAGTGACCGACCCGCTCAAGCCCACGCCGCTGCCCATGCTGAAGGTGGATGAGCCCACGCTGACCATGAACTTCTGCGTGAACACCAGCCCACTGGCTGGCCGTGAAGGCAAGTACGTCACCAGCCGCCAGATCTGGGACCGCCTGCAAAAAGAGCTGCAACACAACGTGGCGCTGCGCGTCAAGGAAACCGACGAAGACGGTATCTTTGAAGTGGCCGGCCGTGGCGAACTGCATTTGACTATCTTGCTTGAAAACATGCGCCGCGAAGGCTACGAACTGGCGGTTTCCAAGCCCCGCGTGCTGTTCCGCGATATCAACGGTGAACGCCATGAGCCTATCGAGTTGGTCACTGCCGACATCGAAGAAAACCACCAAGGTGGCGTGATGCAAGCTCTGGGCGAGCGCAAGGGCGAACTCGTCAACATGGAACCCGATGGTCGCGGTCGTGTCCGTTTGGAATACCGCATCCCGGCCCGTGGTCTGATCGGTTTCACCAACGAATTCCTGAACCTGACCCGTGGTTCGGGTCTGATCTCTAACATCTTTGATGGCTATGAGCCGCACAAGGGTGAAATCGGCGGCCGCAAAAACGGTGTGTTGATCTCCATGGACGACGGTGAAATCTTCACCTACGCCCTGGGCAAGCTGGATGATCGTGGCCGTATGTTCGTCAAGGCCAACGATCCGGTGTACGAAGGCATGATTGTGGGCATCCACAGCCGTGACAACGACTTGGTGGTCAACGCCACGCGCACCAAGCAGCTGACCAACTTCCGTGTGTCCGGCAAGGAGGACGCGATCAAGATCACGCCTCCAATCGACTTGACGCTGGAGTACGGTGTCGAATTCATCGAGGACGATGAGTTGGTTGAAATCACGCCTAAGAGCGTGCGTCTGCGCAAGCGTTTCTTGAAAGAAAGCGACCGTAAGCGCAACAAGTGATCGGAACCAGGCCATGCGCATGACACACGGCTTGGCCGTCTGGACCATGGTGGGCTGCACCGCCTTGTGGTCCATGGCCGGGGTGGTGACGCGACATCTGGAGGAAGCCCGCAGCTTTGAAGTCACCTTCTGGCGCAGCTTTTTCACTGTCGTGTCCTTGTTGATCATCCTGCCTTTGTGGCAAGGCAGGGGGGTGTGGTCCCGCTTACCTTGGCGCAACCGCTACTTTTGGCTGTCTGGCGTGTGCTGGAGCGTGATGTTCACCGCTTTCATGGTGGCGTTGACGCTCACGGCGGTGGCCAATGTGTTGATCACCATGGCCGTGGGGCCCTTGCTCACGGCCTTGTTCACCCGCGTGTTTTTGCGCCACCCATTGCCATTGCGCACTTGGGTGGCCATCGTGGTCGCTGGCGTCGGAATCGGCTGGATGTACGGCACTCAGTTGAGCCTGGGCGACCCGAATTTTCTGCTGGGCTCCATGGTGGCCTTGTGTGTGCCCATCGCGGGGGCCGTGCAGTGGACCTTGGCGCAAAAAAGCCAAAGCGATGGCCACAGTCTGGATTTGGTGCCCTCGGTGTTGTTGGGCGCTGTGTTCTCTACTTTATTCACTTTGCCCTTGGCCATGCCGTTCCAGGCATCGACCCACGATGTGGGCTTGCTCGCTATTTTGGGCTTGTTCCAGTTGGCGATTCCCTGTGTGTTGTCGGTGATTTGTATGCGGGTGCTCAAAGCCCCTGAGGCGTCCTTGCTGTGTCTGCTGGAAATCGTGTTTGGCATCGCCTTGGCTTGGTGGGGTGCCAATGAAGCGCCGCAAATGAGCGTATTGTTGGGCGGGTCCCTGGTATTGGGGGCTTTGCTCATGAACCAATGGTTAGGCTGGAAACAAAACAATGACTGAAGTCATCGCTCAAATTGAAGGCCGCGTTGGCTGCATCACCCTCAACCGTCCCAAGGCTTTGAACGCCTTGTCGCT
>CANGZO010000050.1 GCA_947458305.1 Comamonadaceae bacterium | reverse complement strand
CCACGGCGCGATCCGGCGAGCGGGAAATAGACCAGGCCATCGTGGTGCATGCCCATTTGCACGGCTTGCTCGTCGGCGGTGTTGGAGCCGTCCATTTTGAATGCGGGCATGTTGCCCGGGATGCCCACAGGCTCGCCCCACGGGGCCAAAGGCGTGGCCACATAGCCTTCGGGCACCACCAGCCGGTCGCCCATGCCCACTGGAATGCCTTTGAAGCCGATTTTGGGCTGCGCGGGTCCCCAGCTCGCACAGCCTGCCAATGGGGCCAGCGCCGAGGCCAGCGACAGGGTCACGCCACTTTTGAGAAAACTGCGGCGGGACTCGGCCAGCACATCATGGATGCTGGGGTTGGACGAGCGGTTGCTGTCTTCCATGGTGCTGAAGTCTTTGGCCATGATGGGTTCTCTTATCGCATCAGTGAGGGGCTTTCAGCGTCAATTTTTTCATATCCGTCGAGTCAGCGACGTCCCTCGATCACGACGGAGGTTCAGTGCTTGACAGCCAAGGCCAGCCGTTTGCGCTTGGCCAGAATTCGGGCTGAGTTGAGACCGGTGAGGAGCATGATGGGCCACAAGAAAGTGCAGACCATGGCCCACAAGACGCGTTCGCCCAGATTGGAGCCACCCTCGTCCGTGTCGACTTGGTGAGGCCCCTCGCTGAAAAAGTGTTTGAAAGAAAACGTCGAGAGACCGAATACAGCGCCAAACAAGAGGAACAGATAGATGTAGATGTTCACGGCAATCTCCTGATGAAAATGTCAGGGCCGCCTAGACTGGCGGTTTGCCTGATCTGAAGTTGGTCTATTCAACGTGTGTCATCATAATCTTACATTTTTAAATGTAAATAAGCCATTACACAAAGGGGCTTTTCCTGCATGAACAATTCTCTCGAATCGACCATCGCATTCATCCAGTCCTGCGAAACCTCTTGGTCGCGAGACACCTCCGCACCATGGGGGATTCATGAAGAGGATCCAGCACCCTATAACCGCTTGTATGGTCCGATTCACGGGCGAGGTCCGGTGTCTGGTGTGCTGTTTCACAAGCATCAGCTGTTGGCCCAGTGGGGCCAGCCACACAAAGCCGATTTGACTTTCAGTGTGGCCAAAACATATTTGGCATTGCTGGCAGGGCTGGCATTCGATCAAGGCTTGCTCAAAGATGTGCACGCACCGGTTGTTCAGCAATGCCCGGGCATTGGCTTTGAGGGCGACCGGTTGTCCCGCATCACTTGGCACCATTTGTTGCAGCAAACCAGCGAATGGGAGGGAACTTGCTTGGGCATTCCTGAGCAAGTGGATCGATACCGTTGGCTGGCTTATCAAACAGGGCAAGCCAGCGGCAAAAAGGGCGATGCCCGGCCTTTGGGCGAGCCGGGTTCCAGGTTTGAGTACAACGATGTCCGCATCAATCAGCTGTCATTGGCCTTGTTGCATTTGTTCAAACGCCCCTTGCCAGAGGTCTTTGAAGAATTTTTCCGCCAAGCTCTGGGGTGTTCGGATCCGTTTCAATGGGTGGGGTACGAGCAAGGATGGACCGATGTCGATGGTCAACGCATGATGTCTGTGCCGGGGGGCAGTCACTGGGGTGGGGGCATTTCCATCTCTGCCATGGACCAGGCCCTCATTGGCTTGATGCTGATGGGGCAAGGGCAGTTCAAAGGACAAGCCATTTTGTCGAAGCAATGGCTTCAAATGATGCAGCAGCCCTGTGATGTGGCGCCTTACTATGGCTACCTGATTTGGCTGAACAAGGATGGGGCGCTGTTCAAAGATGCGCCGCGCAGTTCATGGTTTGCCATTGGGGCAGGCTCTTCTGTGACATGGGTTGACCCTGTGTTGCAGCTGGTTTGCATCATGCGTTGGATCGATGCTTCAAAAACCAACGACTGCATTGCCCAAGTGATGCAATCTCTGGATCTGTAACTGGCCTTTATGCCTGCGGGATTTTTCAAAAAGGCATGATCAAGCACTTTCCCTGAAACGAAGACACCATCACCATGCAAAGACGTCAATGGGTTCAAGCCGCTGCTTTAACGCTTGTATCGGGTACTCTCTTACAAAAAACCGTGCTCGCGCAAGTGACCACGGTCGAGGTCTGGAAAGACCCGAACTGTGGTTGCTGCCAGTTGTGGGTTGAACACTTGCACGCCCATGGCTTCAAGGTCAATGTGCGCGATGTGGGCAATACCGCTGCGCGCCAGCGACTGGGCATGCCCGAGAAGTGGGGCTCATGTCACACCGCCACCGTCGGCGGGTATGTCATCGAGGGTCACGTTCCAGCGGCCGATATTCGCAGACTGCTCAAAGAGCGTCCCGTTGCGCTGGGACTCTCGGTGCCTGGCATGCCCATTGGCAGTCCGGGGATGGACGGCCCTGAATACAAGGGCAAGAAAGATGCCTTTGATGTGCTGTTGGTGCAAAAAGACGGCAGCGCCAAAAGTTTTCAGGCTTACCCAGCCAAATCCCGCATGGTCTAACCAGGCGTTCAGCATCGGCTGTGCCTCAACTTGGCTTGTATTTTGTCCATTCCTCTTTCCCCCTATTTAGAGCGCGAGTTGCGCTCAGACCACGCTGGCGAAACTGGCGCCGTGAGCATCTACCGCGGTATCGAGGCGGTTGCCAAGTGGCGAGGAAACCCGGACTTGCTGGCATTTGCACGCATGCACGGCCAAACAGAAGCTGAGCATTTGGCACTTGTGGAGACTTGCTTGCCCGTGGCCATGCGCAGCGCTCTTTTAGGGCCATGGCGCTTGGCGGGTTGGCTGACAGGCGCTTTGCCTGCTTTGTTTGGCGCGCATGCCGTTTATGCCACGATCGAAGCGGTAGAAACTTTTGTAGACCGACATTACCAACAACAGATTGATCATCTGGAGCGGCATGGTGGCCCTGATGGGTTGTTAGAACTTTTGCTCAAGTGCCAAGCTGACGAGCAGCACCACCGTGATGAGGCGGCAGCTTTGGCGGGGCCTTCGCGCTACTGGTTGTTGAAGGCATGGTGTTGGACGGTGGGTGTTGGCTCTGAAGCCGCCGTTGTCTTGGCGCGTCGCATTTGATGGGCGCCTTGAAAAAAGCCTCTGACGATCAGCACAAGGCGATGCTGCCGCGTTGTTGCACGAACTCAAAATTCGACCGTCTGGGGCTTGATGGGGTCCCACCACAGTGGCCAAAAAAGTTGAGACAGACCAGATAGATCGTGCGAGAATGAAATATGAATACTTTAAAAATCTCCAAAATCAGGAATATGTCTGCCGGTTACTACGCCGTAGGCATATTGGTTTTTTCCGGTCTGCTGGGCGTCCTGGCAGTCATCGTGGAATTGGTCAACCGAAACAGTTGACATAAGGTCAGGCGTGTGGCTTGACAACCGCTCAAGAGGATCAAGCTCGAAAGCCCAAGCGGTGTCAGCGATTGAGTTCAGTTTTCGCCGCGCAATTCCACCCGCCTGATTTTTCCGGAGATGGTCTTGGGTAGCGTGTCTCTGAATTCGATCTCTCTGGGGTATTTGTAGGGCGCTGTTTGCTCTTTGACGAAGTTTTGAATCTCGACAGCCAGCGCATCTGAGGCGGTGTAACCCTTGGCCAAAATGATGAAGGCCTTGACGATTTCCCCACGCAATTCATCGGGTTTGCCAATGACGGCAGCTTCGGCCACGGCGGGGTGTTCGATCAGCGTG
This sequence comes from Comamonadaceae bacterium, assembly GCA_947458305.1. Lineage (GTDB taxonomy): Bacteria > Pseudomonadota > Gammaproteobacteria > Burkholderiales > Burkholderiaceae_C > Limnohabitans_A. The sequence continues at coordinate 7,979 of CANGZO010000050.1, read as the reverse complement.
GATTCGACTTCAAAAGGGCTGATCCGGTAGCTGGAGGACGAGATGATGTCGTCCGAGCGGCCCACAAACCAGATGTAGCCGTCTTTGTCTCGTTTGGCGGTGTCGCCGGTGTAATACCAGCCATGTAGAAATGATTTCGCGGTGGTTTCGGGGTCGCCGTAGTAGCCCCTGAAAAGCCCCGGTGGGTAAGGGTCTGTGACCTTGACCGCAATATGGCCCACCTCATCATCGGCCACCACTTGACCGTCATCGTTGATCACGTCGACATGCAAGCCTGGACAGGGTTTACCCATCGAGCCGGGGCGGATGGCCATGCCAGGAAAGTTGGCAACGATGTTGATGGTTTCCGTCTGGCCATAACCGTCGTAAATGTCGCAGCCTGTGGCCTGTTTCCAAGCCCGCATGGCTTCGGGGTTGAGCGGTTCGCCTGCACCAAAACAGTGGCGAAGCGAGCTGAAATCAGCGCCTGACAGATCCGCTTTGGCCATGACGCGGTAGACGGTGGGCGGCGCACAAAATGTGCTCACTTTGTATTTGGCAATGATGTCCAAATGCATTTGCAGATCAAAACCTTCTCCGTCGTAGAGCACGATGGTGGCGCCAGCTGTCAATGGGGGGTAGAGCAGGCCCCAGGCCGCTTTGGCCCAGCCGGTATCGGTCAAGGTCCAGTGCACATCACTTTCGCGCAAGTCTTGCCAGTAACGCCCTGTGATCGAATGGGCCAAGGCATAGGCATGGTCTCTTTCGACCATCTTGGGCAGTGAGGTGGTGCCGGAGGTGAAATAAATCAGCATGCACTCATCCGAGCGGGTGAGTGGGATTTTTTGGCGGTCTATGCTGGGCGATTGCGCCGCGCACATGTCTTCAAACGAATGCCAACCGGCTTTTGTATCGCCCACCAGAATTTTGTGTTGGAGGCTAGGGCAAACGGATTCGATCGATTCAAGGGCTTGTGCGTGGGGGGTACCCACCACGGCCACCGATGCGCCGGATCGGTTGACCCTGTATTCCAGATCTTTGGCTTTGAGTTGGTTGGTGCCAGGCATGGCAATGGCACCGATTTTGGCGCAACCCAAGAGCACAAAATACCACTGTGCAATGCGCGGGAGCACCACCAAAACCGAGTCACCTTTGCGAACACCTAGGGCCAATAAGGCGTTGGCAAACCGGTTCGATTCACGTTCAAGGTCGCTGTAACGGTAGTGTGTGACGTTCTGGCCGCTGCGGTCAATGGCGATCAAGGCCAGCTTGTCATTCGTCTGTGCACGCTTGTCCACCACGTCAAAACCAAAGTTGAAAAACTCTGGAACGGTGAAAGAGAAATTGGCTCGGGCAGTCTCGTAGTCAAAAGCAGGAAACGGCGTTTTCATGGGTCAATTTTTGGATGGAAATTTGTCAATCGAGTTTTCACGAATTCGCAAGATCAGCAAGGCCACCACGCCACTGGCAATGAGCCACATCGAGACATGGATCGCCTTTTGGGAAATGGCATACGTGATGCTGGAATAAGTCAGCCAAGCGCAGACAGCACTAAAAACCAGCGGCAACACCGGATAAAGCGGCACTTTGAAGGGCCTGACGGTCTGGCGGTCTGTCTGCCTCAACCAAATCAAAGACAAGCCTACCAAAAACAAAAATCCCCAAAAAACAGGGGCTGTAAATTCGACCATGGCAGAAAAGCCATCGGCTTCTTGAGTACCCAAGATGATCAAACCGATGCTGATGAGGGCTTGCAGCAGGAGGGCTGGTTTGGGGCTGCCGATCTCCAATTGCCACTGTCCCAATTTGCGCAAAGCCTTCCAGTCGCTGCCCACTGCGAAGTTGGTGCGAGCGCCGACAAACATGGTGGCGTTGATGCTGGTCAGTGCAGCGATGGCGACGAACAACCCCAAAGCCTTTTGCGCCCATGGACCAAATGCCAAACCCAGCAGGTCGGCTGCTGCAGTTTTGCTCTGACTCAAACCACTCAAACCCAAGCCCATCAGCAGCGCCACATTGACCAGCAAATAAATGGCGGACAAAGCGACCATGCTGGCCAGGATGACCCAGACCATGGTACGCGGGCCGCCTTGCAATTCGGCTGAGATGTAAGCGGATTCATTCCAGCCGCCAAATGTCAGCAATACAAAGACCAAGCAAAGTCCCCACTGGGATGCTGCGGGTGCCTGGACAAACCATTGAATAGCGCCTGAGGCGGGGGCATCGACCCAAAAGCCCGCCACCACAATGGCCAACAAACCGACGATTTCTGTTGCAGTCAGCCAGTTCTGAATTTTGGAGGAGGCGTGGATGCCCAGAAAATTGACAGCGGTCAGAAAAACCACAACGCCCAATGCCCAGATGGCACTGGAATAAGCACCCAAGGGCACCAGTGTGCTCATGTAATCGCCAAAAACAAAAGCCAAAAGAGCGATAGAGCCCGTGTTGATGATGGTGGCGCGAGACCATCCGTAAATGAAAGAAAAATCACGTCCAAAGGCGCGCTTTAAAAAATGGTAATCACCGCCAGCACTGGGGTAAGCCGTGCACAGCTCGGCATAACACAGTGCACCAATGATGGAAATGAGCCCACCCGCAACCCAGAGCACCAAGGCCCAGCCCGCGTCGCCACTGATGCCCGCCACCATCGACGGGGTTTTGAAAATGCCTGCGCCAATCACGATGCCGATGATCAGCGCAATGGCTGACAGCGGGTGAAGCAAGCGCAGCATGTTGACGGGAGCGGTGTTGTCAGCGTTCATGATTTGAGAAAAAATTGGGAAAGTTCGGGAGAGCAGGAGATCACTGACGAACGCCTTCAATGGAAGCGTTTGTGAAGCCGGAACTCACGCTGCCGGTCATGCGCTTGCCCTCCACCCGTCCTGTGAAGGTGTGGACTGTTTGGTCCGGTGTGCTGAAGCGGAATTTGAGTTCTTCGCCCTGCAATCTCGCGCCCATCAGTGCTTGGGTCACGCCGCCACGGGTCATGGTGCCGCCGATGTGCTGAAAGGTTTGGTTCATTCTCAAGCGCACAGGACCGCCTTCCAAGCCCGTGAGGACCCAGTCACCTGAAACCTGCGCAGGCACCATCCAGTAATAGGCGCGTGAATAATCGTGCTGCATGGTTTCGTCGGGTTCCCAATCGCCCATGGTGAATGCGTGCGATACCACGCGGGTACCTGGCTTCATTTTGAGCAAAGTGGGTCGAAGCTGAAGATTCAGGTGAGGCATCAGGTAAAGCGTGACGACTGTCGCGGATGAGAAGTCCTCTTTGAAGATGTCGCCTGTGATGATGCGGACCTTGTTGCTCAGCCCCGCTTCATTGACTTTGCGACGCGCAAACTGTGCCATATCGGGGTTGTACTCAATGCCCACCGATTGCGCGCCAAACTTGCGTGCAGCCGTGATGGCAATGATCCCATCTCCTGCCCCCAAGTCGAACAAGCGGTCTTGTTCGGTGACTTTGGCAGCTGTCAGCATTTTGTCGATCAGACCTTCTGGGGTCGGGATCCAGATCACATCTTTACCCGCTTGACCCCGAATGGGTTCCCAGGCCGTGTTGGGGGTTTTGTTGTCGGTGGTGCCGCTGGCTGTGGAAGCGTGTCCGGCCAACATGAAGAACGCCAGCAAAGTGGCTGTCCAAAAAGGTTTCGTGCGCATCAAAGCTCCTGTTGAATGGGTGATGTCTAATCTGCTATCCCATCGACACACCCAAAAAATACCAAGTGATTAAACCATCGCCAAGCGTGTGATTTGTTTCATTTGCAGGACAACATCGTTACGTGAAAACCCTAGTCCTTTGCAATTTCTTTTCTTTACAAGCGCGATGGACTTTTGATGATTTTTTTAAAATGATGATGGTTTAAAAATCAGAAAAAAAGAGGCATCTTTAAGCGTTTTCATAATTCAATACCACGATAAAAATTCAATATCCATCAATAGAAACCCTGCATCAAAAGCTTTTCAAATAAAGGGTTTTACATTCAATCGCTGAGTCTGAATCGGCGGGTTCAACTTGTAGAATCTGCGCCGTTCAACTCAATTGCCCAAGACTTAACTGGCGTCGTTAAAACCATCCATTTGTGACACCGTGCGCATGGCATTGAGGTTTTGTGTCTTCATGATTCACGCCCTTTTTACCCATTAGACGAATCACATTTCATTCACCCTGGATCATGAATAAAAGCATCGCTACCCCACCCAATCCTTGGAGTTTTCTGCCTTTTGCACTGACGATTTTCACGAGTGCTTTTTTGTTGTTCCAGGTCCAACCTCTGCTGAGCAAACAAATCTTGCCGTGGTTTGGTGGCAGTCCTGCGGTTTGGACCACAGCGATGCTGTTTTTTCAAACCTTGTTGTGCTTGGGTTACTTGTATGCGCATGCGTTGGCCAAGGTGCCCTCTCGCCAAACTCAGGCACGGATCCATGTGGTTTTGTTGGTCGTGGCGGCCCTGTTGGCTTCCCGGGTTTTGCCCGGGACTGAGCTGCGGCCCGAATCACCCGACTCGCCGGTCTTTCAGGTCTTGTTGATTTTGGGCGCGAGTGTGGGGTTGCCGTATTTTTGTTTGGCCACCACCGGGCCCTTGGTTCAGCATTGGTTCACCAGTACGGCTCATGCATCTTCTGTTTTTCGCTTGTATGCCTTGTCCAATGTGGGTTCATTCTTGGCCCTCTTGTCTTTTCCTTATGTGCTCGAGCCTTGGCTCGAGCAGCAAGAAATGGGACAACTTTGGACCGCTGGTTTTTGGGTGTTCGCCCTTTTGTGTTTGCCGGTCGCTTTGGGGGCGTGGCAAAACAAAGCGCGGATCGGCGCAACCCAAGGGAATGGCCCTGAGTCTTCATCGCCTGCGGCCGCTGAAGACGTTGGACATCCAGCCCAAACGTCTTTTGCACAGCGTTTTTCATGGGTGGCTTTGCCCGCATTGGCCTCGCTGGTTTTCATTGCGGCCACCGATCAAATCAGCCACGACGTGGCGCCAGAGCCCCGACTGTGGATCTCCACCTTGGGCCTGTACTTGGTCACTTTCATCCTGACCTTTGACCATCCCCGGTGGTACCGCCCCAAGCTGTTTGCCTTCTTGACCTTGGTGTTGCTGCTGGTCACTGCGGGTATGAGTGACATTCCACGTTGGTTGGGCATTGAGTGGGACTATGGCGTCAACGAAGTGCGGTGGTCGCATTTCGCTTTGTTGTTTGTGGTGTGCATGTTGTGCCATGGTGAGCTCTATCGCAGAAGGCCCGTGGACACGCGTCGATTGACTGAGTTTTACTTGTGCATGTCCGTGGGTGGGGCTTTCGGTGGTTTGTTCGTCACCTTGGTGGCGACCCAATGGTTTGATGATTACCACGAGTGGTTGATGGCATTGATTTTGGTGGCCTTGTTGGCCTGCCAAGTGTTGTTTCGCTCAGATTCAAAGCGACCTGGTTTAGCGGGGCGTCTTGTTGGCGTGTTCACGGCCATTGTCATGGTGGCTTTGTTGGTGGCCATGCAAAACCCGTGGTCTTGGCGCGAGGTCCGCAAGGCGGACCGTACAGAAGTGCTGCTGGACCAAGACAGGAATTTTTACGGCACGGTTTCCGTCAAGGAGCGCCGATTTTTGAACGAGCCCGAGCGCAACGACAGGGTGTTTTTCAGTGGCAATGTGACCCACGGTCAGCAGTTTTTGTCGGAGTCACTTCGCCATGTGCCCACTACTTACTATGCACGCGACAGCGGCATAGGCGAAACCTTGTTGTGGGCCATGTCGCAAAAGCCGAATCTTTCGGTGGCGCTCATCGGTTTGGGCGCCGGAACCTTGGCCAATTTTGCCCGTGAGGCCGATGCTTACGATTTTTACGAGATCAACCCTGCTGCCGTTCGATTTGCACAAGAATGGTTTGACAACCTGTCGTCTTGTAAAGCGCGTGAGCAAAATATTTTGCTAGGCGATGCGCGGCTGCGCATGGAGCAGTTGCCAAAAGACAAGCTGTATGACGTGATTGTGTTGGATGCGTTCACCGGCGGATCGGTGCCCATCCATCTGCTGACAAGGGAAGCTTTTCAGATTTACCGCGATCACCTCAAACCTGATGGCTACATTGCCATCAACATCACCAATGCTTATCTGAACCTCTACCCTGTCGTGAAGGCACAGTCAGAGCAATTGGGGATGGCGTTTCGGCACAAATCCCAAGCCGCTGATGAGGTTCGCAATATTCGCAGAAACTTGCACTTCATCATGACCCAAGATCAGGCGTACCTGAAAGCCTACCCGTCGGTGAATCGCGAGGTGCGGGATGCTGCGGGTCGCTTCTTGAGGCATGAACCTCAAGACCAACCCGGTTTGAGGTTGTGGACCGACCAATTCAGCAGCATTGCGCCTATTGCCAAATAAGGGCTTGGAGGCCTTATCCCCGTGTTTTATTTTTGCATCAAATGCTTATGAAATGTAAGGATTCGCCTTGATTTCACTTGGTTGATCGAACCGGCTCGCTTACCATGGATTGGTTTTCAACCTCAACATCAAAAACCAGGAGTCAACCATGAAAACCCGTCGTCAAGCCCTTATTCAGGGCGCCAGTGCTGTTGCGGCTTTAGGCTTGGGGAACTTACCAGCCTTCGCGCAAGCCATCCCAGAGACTTTGAGGATTGTGGTGGGCTTTCCACCGGGGGGCACCACCGACGCATTTGCGCGTCGCATTGGTGAGAAGCTGCGCGGTGTGTATGCCACCAACATCATCATTGAAAACCGCCCAGGTGCGGGTGGCCAAATTGGTGTGTCCACCTTGAAAGCCGCAGCAGGCGATGGTGCCACCATGTTGTACACGCCAGCGTCCATGTTGACGGTGTACCCCCACTCTTATTCCAAGCTGCCTTATTCCCAGGCCGATGTGGCCCCCATCAGCATTGGTCATGCCACCGACCATGCCTTCGTGGTGGGCCCAGCAGTGCCTGCTGAAGTGACCAATTTGCGCCAGTACGTGGCCTGGGCCAAAGCCAATCCTGGCAAAGCCACGGTGGGTAACCCGGGCGCTGGCTCCATGCCGCATTTGTTGGCGGGGCGTTTTGCACAAATTGCCGACATCCAATCATTGAATGTGCCCTTTGCAGGCTCTGGCCCTGGCGTGCCGCAGCTGCTGGGTGGCCAAATCACGTCGATGTCATCCCCGCTGGGCGACTGGATTCAGCACCATGCCAATGGCCGCGCACGCATTTTGGCCACGTCCGGCCCCAATCGGTCCACTTTTGTCCCCAACGTGGCCACCTACAGAGAGCAGGGCTTTGATGAACTGGTCATGCGCGAATGGTTTGGCTTCTTCTTGCCCGCCACGGCCCCTGCCGCCATACGTGACCGCGCCTCTAATTTGCTGCGCGCCGCATTGACGCAGCCTGATGTGGCCGAAGCCGTGGCACCTTTGGCTGTCCAAGTCACGCCCACCACGCAGGAGCAGTTCGCCGAACGCATGAAGGCCGACACCGAGTTCGCTGGCCGATTGGTCAGGGCACTGGGTTTCCGCGCCGATTCCTGATTTGTGGGAACGGGTTGAGATTTGCCCAATCAAGGGGCGCCTGAGTCAGGCGCCCTTTTTTTCGTCACCGCCAGAGCGTTGCGCCGGAGGAAGGTCCACGGCTTGCTGCCGATGAAGTTGTTCGCTTGCTTTTTCAAGCCAAACACTCAAGGCAGCCAGCTGGTCTTTGTGACTGAATGAGCAACTTTCTTCGCTGAACAAGGCACTCGACTCCATGCGGTCGAGCTGTCCATTGAGCACATCGCCGTAGCGCTGCGGCAAATTCAACTGGCTTGCTTCCAGGCGCCAAATTCGGATCAGTTGTGCGGTGCTTGTGTCGCCTTGCTCGCACTGCCTTAGGGCTTGCGTCATGGCGTCCAGCCGGGTTGCGTTCTGGGTCATCTTCAAAAGGCTCTGAGTTGATTGGTTTTCGAAGCGACAATCATGCCCCATGAAAGCTCCAACTCTTAAACCCATGCGCCTGGAGGACATTTTGTTCAGCCAGGGCTTTG
>CANGZO010000049.1 GCA_947458305.1 Comamonadaceae bacterium | reverse complement strand
ACCAGAATTCTTGTCGATGACGGCCTTCAAGTCGGCGGGCAGCGAGTCGTACTTGGCCTTGTTCATGGGCATGACAAACACGGTGGTGTACAGAGCCGGGTAGCTCTTGTCGGTTTCCGCCGCGAACTTGGTCAGTTCATGCACCTTCAGGCCGGGGGCGACTTCGTAGGGGATCACGGCGCCATCGATGACACCTTTGGACAGGGCTTCAGGCACTTGGGGCACGGGCATACCCACGGGGGTGGCGCCCAGCTTGGCCAGCATTCGGGTGACGTTGGCTGTAGGTGCACGCAATTTCAGGCCCTTGAAGTCTTCCATTTTGGTGACTTGCTTGTCCTTGGTGAAAATCACACCAGGGCCGTGGACATGAACGGCCAAAAGCTTGACATCCTTGTGTTCATCCATGGCGTGCTTTTGCACAAAGTCCCAAGCGGCGCGGCTTGTCGCTGCAGCGTTGGTCATGGTGAAAGGCAACTCAAACACCTGTGTCTTGGGGAAACGACCTGCTGATGAACCGGCCACGTGCCAAACCACATCGGCCACGCCATCCTTGGCTTGGTCATACAGCTGCGGTGGGGTGCCGCCCAATTGCATGGCGGGGAAAATTTGGCATTGCAGGCGGTTGTTGGAGTCACGTGCAATGTTCTTGCACCAGTCGCCCAGCATGGTGGTGTGTTGAATGGACTGTGGGCCCAAAAAGTGATGCACTTTGAGTGTGATGGTTTGGGCGTGTACGCCAAACCCCACAGCCATCAGGCCTGCGGCCAGAGCTGTTCGTTGCAAAATTTTTTTCATCGACTTGTCTCCATCATGGTTTGAAAAACAAAATCATAAACCAACCGCGCGGTCGGTTAATCAATCCAAATATCCATCGCGTGATCCGTTCAACCGGAGAACGCGTCCTATTGTAGGTGAATATGCATTATGTTGCATCAAAAATCAAAAATGATAAGAGAAAATCCTTTTTCATTTGAATTTCTTGCACTTTTTTTCATTCGGCAAGCGGTAGATACCCATGGTGGATCGATCGGTTCCACCAGGCTTCTCAGCGGATTTGCACTTGCAAACGGCCCAGACCCGCCACCTCACCGACCAAGGTGTCACCCGACACGACAGCCGCCACGCCTTCGGGCGTGCCGGTGTAAATCAGGTCGCCGGGCTGCAGTTCCCAAGCAGCGGACAGGTGCTCGATGGTTTCGGCCACGTTCCAAATGAGCTTGGAGATGTTGCTGCGCTGGCGGTCAGCGCCATTGACTTGCAGGCTGATTTCTGCGTTGTTGATGTCGTTTGTTTGGCCAATCGGAGTGATGGGGCCGATGGGGCCCGAGTGGTCAAATGCCTTGCCAATGCACCAAGGGCGACCTTGCTTTTTCATCTCGTTTTGCAGATCGCGGCGCGTCATGTCCAAGCCCACGGCGTAACCGTAAATGTGCTTGATCGAGTCGGCGGCCGAGATGTTGCGCCCGCCTTTGCCAATGGCCACCACCAGTTCAATCTCGTGGTGCAGGTTCTGGGTCAAGCTCGGGTAAGGCATCGTGCCGGTCTGGCCTGCTTCAACCACCACCAGGCTGTCGGTGGGCTTGAGGAAAAAGAAAGGCGGCTCCCGGCCAGTGAAGCCCATCTCTTTGGCGTGCTCTTCATAATTACGTCCAACACAGTAAATGCGGTGAACCGGAAAACGCTCCGGTTGGCCCAAAACAGGGACAGAAACAAGGGGCGAGGGTGGGAACACAAAGCTCATGACGTGCCTTCAAAAAATGGAGATTTGATGTTAATCCGAACTTTTGAAACACAACAGCCCCCAAGTCACCACGGCAACTTATGAACCAAGTCAAAAGTATCGATCTTCAGGCCACCCCCGGACATTTGATTCGGCGTGCCCAACAAATTGCCGTGTCCATATTCGCGGAGCAACTCAGCAGTGCTGACATCACACCGGTGCAGTTTGCGATCTTGAATGCCTTGCTGGGCAGCCCCGGCATCGACCAAGTGAGTTTGGCCAAGCGCGTGGCATTTGACCCGGCCACATCGGGATCTGTCATTGGACGCCTGGAGGCCAAAGGTTGGGTGGTTCGACAAGCCGACCCCAACGATCGGAGGCGAAAACTGTTGGTCGTCACCCGTGCCGGTGTGCAGGCGCTGGGCCTGGTTCAGTCCGACGTGGCGCGCATCCAAGAAAAAATCCTGAGTCCGCTGAACCCTCAAGAGCAAAGCCAGTTTGTGCAGCTTTTGTCGCGCTTAGTCCAGGGGCACCAAGCCGACTGAGCATGCACTCAAGCAGAGGCGTAGGTCAATTCAAAGTGCTCAACATGGGGCGGTGCCGCGAAGAATGGGCCGACGATGGCGCGCCATTCGGTAAAAAGGGCTGACTCGCGAAAGCCCACAGTGTGGTCTTCCAAGTTGTCCCAGAAAATTTGCAGCACAAAGCGCTCGGGGTTTTCGATGCAACGGTTGACCTTGGCACCCCGGTAACCCTTGGCTTTGCAAGCCACGGTGCTCAGGCCCAGTTCGATGGCTTTTTCAAACGCGGCTTGTTGCCCGGGATGGATGCGGAAATCTGCCAGTTCTAAGATCATGGATGCACCTCGATAAAAAACACACATTACCGCAAGTCGATGGCATAAAACCCAGAATCATCCGGGCCATCTGTCATCCATTTGACATCTGAAAGACCCAGAATGCGCCGATGCATTTCAGCAGCGCACACATCATCGCTCTCTACCAACAGGCCTCTCACCGCATTCATTCCGGTGAGCGCGTCACCCATTTGGCGCACGCTTGGCAGTGTGGCCGCTTGGCAGAAAAGTCGGGTGCCAGCTTGGAATTGCAGTTGGCCAGTTGGCTGCACGACATCGGCCATTTGTGGGCGCACCAAAGTGCGTCTACGACAGACACTGGCGTCAAGGGCCATGCTGATTTAGGTTCAAGGCTTTTGGAGCCCTTGTTTGGTTTGGCCGTTTCTGAGCCTGTGCGATTGCACGTGATGGCCAAACGGTACTTGGTCAGCACCCGTGCCAGCTACGCACGAAAACTATCGCCACAAAGCTTGCAAAGTTTGACCCACCAAGGCGGCCACTTGAGTGAAGACGAGTGCGCTGAATTTGAGCGGCAGACATTTTTTGCCGAGGCCATTCAGCTCAGGGTATGGGATGACTTGAGCCAAAAAGACGGTTGGTTTGAGATCACGACTCAAGACGCGCTCGATCAGCTGGAGGGTTTGATGCAATCGGTCGCAGACCAGTGTGTCACGTAACTTTCACGACAAAGACATTGGATTGACACGTTCGCCACGCACCATCAAGCCATTGATGACAAGGAGCGTGTGCCATGAAAGAACTGCCAAATCCCACTTTTGATTTGTCGCCGGTCCAGTTGCCCAGGGGGTCACTTCATCCAAGATCAAATCAAGCGCAAGCTGACCTCTTGCCTCACCGCGTGCAAAGCACCATTGAGGTCAGCTGGGCTCAGCATCAAGACGAGGTTCGTGAAGCCCAGCGCTTGAGGTATTCGGTGTTCGCTACCGAGCTCGGTGCACGTTTGCCCAAGACCATCGAAGGCCACGACATCGACTTGTTCGATGACTATTGCGAGCACCTTTTGGTGCGCGATACGGCCACAGGCCAAGTGATTGGTACCTATCGGGTGTTGACCCCAGTACAAGCCAAGCGAGCAGGCAGCACCTACAGCGACACCGAATTTGACCTGACACGTTTGCGCGGCTTGCGCAACCGCATGGTCGAGTTGGGGCGCAGTTGCGTGCATGTCGACCACCGCCATGGTGGGGTGATCATGGCCTTGTGGGGCGCATTGTTTGAATTCATGGTCCGAAACCGCTTGGACACCATGATCGGCTGTGCCAGCATTCCCATGCTGCACAACGGCGTGGTCAGTGGCGATGTGGCCGCCAGCATTTGGCACCAATTGCGACACACCCATTTGGCGGACATCCAGTTCCATGTGCGCCCGCGCTTGGCGCTGCCGGTCGAGCAACTGGACCACCACCTGTCGATAGAGCCGCCTGCACTCATCAAGGGTTACCTGCGATTGGGCGCCAAAGTCTTGGGCGCTCCGGCCTGGGACCCGGATTTCAACACCGCAGATTTGCCGATGATGATGCGCACAGCAGATTTACCAGCCCGGTACAAAAAACACTTTGCATCAGGTGCCCAATGACTGCACCAGCAGGCCCACACTTGTCACCAAAGCTTGGCGCGGTCAGAAACCCTGCTTTTATTCAAAATTCACCAGTCAGGGTCACAATGTGTGAGCTGCCACACACTGCCTCACAGAGTTGTCATCAAACTGACACGTTGAATTTTTAGAATGTTTTGAAGTTCACGAGACAAACATGGTCAACTCCACCAAACTGCCCATTCCAGATGCGCTTCCCGCAGGTTTGCTCGATCGTGATCTGAGCATCTTGGCTTTCAACGAGCGTGTGCTCGATTGGGCGCACAGACCCGAAGTGCCTGTTCTGGAGCGTTTGCGTTATTTGTGCATTGTGTCGTCCAACGTGGACGAATTTTTTGAGGTTCGGGCCGAACCCCATGTCATGGGCTGTTTGCAAGACCTCAAGTCTGGCCCCTACACCCCCCAAAGCCTGCAAGAAATTGCCGACAAAACCAACGCCATGGTGTCTCGGCAATACGCCTTGTACAACGACGATCTGCTGCCAGCCCTTGAGCGCAAGGGTTTCCGCATCTTGTCCCACGGCGAGCGCAACGCCGAACAGCGTCAATGGGTGCGCAATTACTTTCACCGAGAAGTTCAGCCCCTGTTGTTGCCCGTCGGCTTGGATCCTGCGCACCCGTTTCCACAGGTCGCCAACAAATCCTTGAATTTCATCGTTCAGTTGTCGGGCAAAGACGCCTTTGGTCGGTCCAACGAAATCGCCATTGTCAAGGTGCCCCGCGTTCTCTCACGCTTGATTCCTTTACCTGCAAGCGTCTGCGGCAGCAGTACGGCCTATGTGTTGCTGTCCAGCGTGATCCGTGCACATTTGTCGGAATTGTTCCCGGGGCGTGAGGTTGGACAGTTCTCTCAGTTCAGGGTCACACGCCACTCTGAATTGTCAGTCGACGAGGACGAAATAGCCAATTTGCGCATGGCCTTGCGCCAAGGTCTGCAGCACCGCAACTATGGTCAAGCCGTCAGGCTGGAGGTGTCTTCCAACTGCGCGCCACGTTTGGCGGAGTTTTTGCGCAAAGAGTTCCGGTTGCCCGAGGCGGCTGTTTTCCGTGTCAATGGTCCCGTCAATTTGGTTCGCCTGATGCAGTTGATTGACCTGGTCAATGCACCTGAGCTCCTGTTCCCACCTTACAAAGCCAGCTTTCCTGCGCATCTTCCCCAGCACGGTTCGGTGTTTGCCCGGCTCAAGCAGGGGGATGTGATGATCCATCAACCCTTTGAGACCTTTGATGGTGTTTTGTCCTTTTTGAAAGAGGCCGTGCAAGACCCGAATGTCTTGGCCATCAAGCAAACCATCTACCGTGCGGGCAGTGACACGACCATGATGGATTTGTTGCGTGAAGCGGTGCGCAAGGGCAAAGAAGTCACTGCGGTGGTGGAACTCAAAGCCCGTTTTGACGAAGAGGCCAACATCAATTGGGCCGAAAAACTTGAAGCCATTGGCGCCCAGGTGGTGTATGGCATCGTGGGGCTCAAGACCCACGCCAAGATGCTCTTGGTCACCCGCCGAGAAGGCCGCACATTGCGTCGCTACGGACATTTGTCCACTGGCAACTACAACCGACGCACAGCAGCGCTGTACACCGACATCAGCTACTTAACAGCCGATGCCGCCATCACAGCCGACATGGACCAACTGTTTGGCCATTTGGCCAGTCAGAGTCGTTTGCCCAAAATGAAGCGCTTGTTGGTGGCGCCCTTTCATTTGCACGCCGACATGCAGACGCGCATCAGGGCCGTTGGGCAAGCTGCTGCCCGTGGCGCTTTTGCCCGCATCGTCATCAAGATGAATGCTTTGACCGATTTGCCTTTGATTGAGGCTTTGTTGGAAGCGGGTCAAAAGGGCGCCAAGATTGACCTGATTGTGCGCGGAGCCTGCATGCTGCCTGCAGGGGTGGTGGGTATGAGCGAAAACATTCGTGTGCGCTCGGTGATCGGCCGGTTTTTGGAGCACTCGCGGGTGTTTTACTTTTGTGCCGACCAAGAAGAATCGCTTTACCTTTCCAGCGCGGACTGGATGAGCCGCAACATGACACGCCGTATTGAACTGGCTTGGCCGGTGCAAGATCCGGCATTGCGCCAGCGGATCATTGACGAATGTCTGATTGCCTACTTGCACGATGGGCGAGATGCTTGGGATCTGTCTTCAGACGGGCAATACCACCGTGTGGGGTTAACAGCACCCGGTCCCGGCGCTCAGCAAGCCTTGATGCAGCGTTACAGCGCTGACCTGAATCCGAAGTGAGCGCCATGGACTTGATCATCTGGCGACATGCCGAGGCCCACGAAGCCGCGCCTGGCGAAGAGGACATGCTCAGGGCCTTGACGCCGCGTGGCCGCAAGCAGGCCGATCGCATGTCGGTTTGGTTGGATGCGCAGTTGCCCCAGGGCACCCGGATTTTGAGCAGCCCAGCCGTCAGAGCCGAGCAAACCGTGCAGGCCTTGAAGCGCAAGTACAAAGTGCGCGACGCCTTGTCACCCGGTGCCTCGGTGCAGGATATTCTGGAAACCTCGGGTTGGCCCGATGCCAAGTACCCTGTGCTGTTGGTGGGCCATCAGCCTGCTTTGGGCGGTGTGGTGGCGCAGCTGATGGGCATGCCCGAAGAGGCCTGCGCCATTCGCAAAGGTGCTGTGTGGTGGTTGCGCCACCGTCATCGCGATGGCCAGGGCCAGACCGTGCTGATGTCGGTGACTGGCCCCGAAATGCTTTAAAGCCGATCAGGCCTTGGCAGGTCTGCCTGTCTTGATGGTGGGCACGTTGCCCAGCGCTTTCTTGAAAGGCGCGTCGGCCATCGTGCTCAGAGCTTGAAGGCCCGCACGGATCAACTCGCTCTTTTTCACTTCAACGCCCAGTGCCATGGCGCGCTTTTTCATGTCGGCAATTTGCAGCAACTCGGTTTTGGGCAGGGTGAAACTGTCACGCACCACTTTGACCTTTTTTTCCTTGACGGGTTTGGCAGTGGAATTAGGCGCAGCTTTCACAGCTTTGGGGGCGGCCGCAGGCTTGGTGATTTGGGTGGTCTTGGTGGCTGGGCGCTTTTTTGCTGCCGCGTTCGAGGGGGTTTGTGCCATGGTATATATGCCTTGAAATTAACGGTGCATACAGTTTATACCGTTAAAAATTCATTGACAAGCACGCAGACGCTGACTTTCTCATGGTCAAGTGTGATCCAACACTCAATCCAGGTGCACCCCAAAGGTCCAGTCGGTTTTTTGCCAAGCCGACTTTTCTTCGCGCAACAAATGAGCGGACTGTGGCCATAGTTCTGCCCATTCGGCACTGATGTTCACTTGGATCGTTCGGCGTGCCGCATTGCATTCAAATTGCAAGCCAGATAAATCGGGGTCGCGCCTGGCGTGGCAAAGAATGACTGCCAAGCGCAAGGCCGTCAGTTGCTGCACAAAAGTGCTGTCTTCCAGCTCTGATTCGAGTTTGCGCAATTTGCCACGGTGACCCAGCACCAGCTGGCTCAACCGGTGCAACTCGTCCAAAGTAAAGCCGGGTAGGTCAGTGTTGTCCAAAATGTAAGCGCCATGCTTGTGGTAATCGCTGTGCGAAATGCGCATGCCGGTTTCGTGGACTTGGCAGGCCCAGTGTAGTTTTTTGAAGAGCCGTTGGCGATCACCCTCGTGATCGCCAACGGCATCGCCCATCAACGAAGTCAAAACTGCTTGCGCTGTTTTGGACACCCGATCGGCTTGCAATTTGTCGACGCCAAAACGTTGCGCCAGCGAGTCCACCATGGAAGAGCGCACATCGTGCGTGCCCTCACGGTCAATCAAGTCGTACAAAGCCCCATGCCTGAGTGCACCCTGGGCCGCATGCATTTCGTTGATTTGCAGCAAGTCAAACACCGCTTGCAGTACGGCCAAGCCACCACCGATCACGGGTCTGCGGTCTTCCTTGACCCCATCCAAGCGCAAGTTGTCCAGTTTTTGAGCTTTGAGCAAACGCTCTTTGAGCCAAGCCAGGCCCTCGCGTGTGACGCGGCCTTCTGGCCATCCAGCGGCACTCAATATGTCCGATACCGCGCCCACGGTACCCGATGAGCCATAACAGCGGTCCCATTGGTCGCGACTGAACAATATCGGGGTTTCATCCAAAACCGCTTTGGCGCCAATTTCTGCGGCCTTGAATGACGAGGCTGTCCAGATGCCGTCCGGAAAATACTTCATGGACCAGGCCACACTGCCGACCCGGTAAGACTCTAGGGTGCTGGCAGCCTCGTTCTGGCCCAAGATCATTTCGGTCGAACGACCGCCGATGTCCACCACGAAGCGGCGCTCAGCAGATTGAGGCAAGAGGTGTGAAACGCCTAAGTAAATCAAGCGTGCCTCTTCGCGTCCAGCAATGACTTCAATTGGGAAACCCAAAATCTGTTTGGCCTTGGCCAGAAACACATCCCGGTTGCGTGCTTCGCGCAAAGTTTGTGTGGCCACTGCACGCACTTGGTTGGGTTTGAAACCACGAATGCGTTCGCCAAAGCGAGCCAAGCATTCCCAACCGCGCTCCATGGCTTCCAGCGACAGGTTCCGGTCGGCATCCAAACCGTTGCCTTGGCGCACGGTTTCTTTGATGTACTCCACACGGCGCAGTTGGCCCAGGTCCATCTGCCCAATTTCAAGGCGAAAGCTGTTGGAGCCCAGGTCAATGGCTGCGTAGAGGGAGCGGGTTTGCATGGGCGGCAATGGTGACGGGCAGTGAAGGTGCAGATTATGTGACGGAACAATGAAAGTTCTATCACCTCCGATTCAAAGTACCCGTCTGGCTCGGCGTTCAGCCTCAGCAAGGTTTTGGTTCGCAAGCCAAATTGAGCATGTCGCCACAAGGCACGCCTTGGCAGCAGTGCGCAGTCAAAAAGTCCATCAGGCTTTGCATGGCGCCCAGGTCGGCGCGGTAGCGCAAAAATCGGCCTTCGCGCTGCACGCTGACCAAGGCCGCATGGTGCAATTCTTTGAGGTGAAACGACAGCGTGTTGGCCGGAATGTCGAGCGCAGCAGACAACTGTCCGGGCTGAATGCCTTCGGGCCCTGTGCCCACGATGGCGCGAAACACTTTGAGGCGCGAGCTTTGCGCCAAAGCCGCCAAGGCCTTGACGGCCACGTCCTCGTCCATGACGCTGAACAAAGAAACGGGGTTCATGGCGCGGCCTTTTCTGCAGATGTGTGGGTGAGCAAACCCATGGGCAATCGCAGTGTGGCCAGCCAGCACAAGAGCAGCATCAAAGCTGAGCCCAGGAGGGCATACAACAGCCCGCCCCATTGGTAGAGCAGGCCCGACATCAGCGTGCCCATGAAGCGGCCCAGCGCATTGGCCGCGTAATAAAAACCCACGTCTTCGGCCGCTTTTTCAGAGCCCGCATAGGCCAGCACCAAATAACTGTGGACCGAGGAGTTGATGGCAAAGGCAAAGCCAAACAAACTCAGGCCGCCCACCACCCACCACTCCAATTGCGGCGCTTGCAGGACCATGGCGGCGGCAATGCCCAGCGGGATGAGGGCCAGCACCGCCGACCACCAACGCGCCGCAGGCACCTCAAAGCTCAGGCCATCGGCGCTGCGGCGCACGATCTGTGGCGCCATCGCTTGCACCAAGCCGTAACCAATCGTCCAAGCCGCCAAAAAGCCGCCCACCATGGTGAAGGTCCAGCCCACCGAGTAGAGGAACACCGGCACGCCCACCACAAACCACACATCACGCGCGCCAAACAAAGCCACGCGGGCCGCCGCCAGGGCGTTGATGCCTGGGTTTTTGGCAAACAGTTCTTTGGCCGAACCCGAAGGCTTGCTCTTGCCCATCATGGGCGGCAAGCACGTCACCACCCCCACCAGCACCAGTGCCAAGAGGCCCGACATGGCCCACAGCGAGCCCTGAAACCCCAGCGTCTCCAGCAGCAAACCACCCAGAAAAAAGCCAAAGCCTTTCATGGCGTTTTTGCTGCCAGTGAACCAGGCCACCCACTTGAAGAGCTGGCCGTTGCCCGTGTCTTTGGCCTGCGCTTGCGTGATCTTGATGGCCGACTTGCTGGCGGTCTTGGTCAAGTCTTTGGCCACCCCACACACGCCTTGCGCCAGCACCACCCAAGCCACCGACATGGCCGCCGTCCATTCTGGCTGCAAGGCGGAGAGCAAACCAAAGCCGATGATCTGCGTGACCAAGCCCACGGTGAGCATGCGGGCAATGCCAAAGCGCGTGGCCAGCCAGCCGCCGATCAGGTTGGCGAGCACGCCTGCACCTTCGTAGAGCAAGAACAAAAATGCCAGCGTGAACGGCGAGTAACCCAACTTGTAAAAGTGCAGCAGCACCAACATGCGCAAAGCGCCGTCGGTCAGGGTGAAGCCCCAATAGGCGGCGGTCACGATGCCGTAGTTCCGCTCTGCTGCAGTGACGATGCCGTCATGGCGCTCAGCCGCGTTCATCTCAGATGCCCACCTCGTTCATGTGGCAAGCCAAGTCGACCATGCGGCAGGCATAGCCCATTTCGTTGTCATACCAGGCGTAGATCTTGAGCAGCGTGCCGTCGGTCACCATGGTGGACAGCGCGTCCACGATGGCGCTGCGCGTGTCACGGGCATAGTCCACACTCACCAAGGGGCGTTCCTCGTAACCCAAGATGCCCGCCAGCGGACCTTGGGCCGCAGCTGCAAACAAGGCGTTGACCTCTTCGGCGCTGGTTTCACGCTTCATCTCGAACACGCAGTCGGTCAGCGACGCATTGAGCACCGGGGCACGCACGGCGTGGCCATTGAGCTTGCCCTTGAGTTCTGGGTAAATCAGGGCAATCGCCGTGGCGCTGCCGGTGGTGGTGGGGGCCAGGCTGACCATGGCGCTGCGGGCGCGGCGCAGGTCTTTGTGTGGGGCATCGACCACTAAATTGGTGTTGGTTGGGTCGTGGATGGTGGTGATCTGGCCGTGCTTAATGCCAATGGCTTCGTGCACGACTTTGACCACCGGTGCCAAGCAGTTGGTGGTGCACGATGCGGCCGTGACGATGCGGTCTTTGGCCGGGTTGTACAGCGTGTGGTTGATGCCCACCACGATGTTCAGCACACCGCCCACCTTGATGGGCGCGGCCACGATCACGCGCTTGGCACCCCGGTCCAGATGGCCTTGGATGGTTTCGGGCGTCAAAAACTTTCCGGTGCACTCAAGCACCACGTCCACACTCATGTCACCCCAAGGGATGTCCGCCGGGTTGGCGTGCGATGAAAAGCCCAATGTGCGATCACCGATGCGGATCTGGCTGTCGCCCTCGGCTTCAATGCGCTCGCGCCACTTGCCTTGCACGCTGTCAAAGGCCAGCAAATGGGCCGTGGCCGCCGCGCCGCCTTTGAGCTCATTCAGGTGCATCACCTCCAGGCGGTTGCCTGCGCGGGGGTCGTCAGACTGGCGCTCGGCAGCGCCCATGGCCGCACGCAAGGCCAAACGGCCGATGCGGCCCATACCGTTGATGCCGACTTTCATGGCTGACCTTTCAATGATTCTGGAAATATCATGTGATCACTGTGCCATGAGTTTGTGACGTATT
>CANGZO010000048.1 GCA_947458305.1 Comamonadaceae bacterium | reverse complement strand
TTGGTACAAGCTGGACACGACCAGTGAGTCGCACCCCTTCTACACCGGCACCCAAAAGTCGGTCGACAACATGGGCGGCCGCGTGGAGAAGTTCCGCAACCGTTTCGGCAAGACCACCACCATCGCCAAATAATTCGCGCATTGGTGTTCCCCAAAAGGGCAGCCCGGGCAACCGGCCTGCCCTTTTTGTATGGCGGCTTGACGGATGCTGTCAAAACCAACATGCTGGTTTTTAAAATACGACCACCTGATACAGCACTCACCCACCCGATCCTGCCCTGTACGTGAACCACACCACCCCCGCCATCGTTGCCCAAAGTGCTGTCAGGCGACTGCCCCGTCTGGCCTTGCTGCTCTTGTGTGCGGCCTATGTGTTGCCTGGCTTTTGGGGACGCGAGCCTTGGAAATCCCAAGATCTAGAGGCATTGGGCTACATGCTGCAACTGGCCCAACCAGCCATGGGCGAAGTGGCCAACTGGTTCCGACCCAGCTTGTTGGGCCAACACGATCCGCAATTGGCCTTGCTCCCTTACTGGCTGGGTGCTGTCTTTTTGTATGGCGCCCCCGTCGGTTGGGAAGATGCTTTTGCTCGGATTCCCTTCATTGCCATGTTGGCGCTGACCTTGGCCGCCACCTGGTATGCCGTGTACGCCTTGGCTAGACACCCCGCAGCCCAACCTGTGGCCTTTGCATTTGGGGGTGAAGCCAAACCTGCAGACTACGCACGCGCTTTGGCTGACGGTGGTTTGCTGGCCTTGTTGGCCTGCCTGGGTTTGGCCAGGTTGGCACACGAAGCCACCCCAGCACTCAGCCAGCTTTGCTTCGCCTCACTGATTTTTGTCGGCTTGTCCACACTGCCGCGATGGCGTTTGCGCAGCGGCGTGGCTGTGAGCGTTGGCATGCTAGGCCTCACGCTTTCGGGAGCGCCCAGCGTTGCACTGTGGCTGGGCATCGGTGGTTCTGTTTTAAAAGCCCTCGGACAAAGCGACCCCGCGCAGGCTCGCCTTCGCATGCTCGATCTGGGCTTATTGGCTTTGCTGTGTTTGCTTTGCATCACCACAGCGGGCTACCTGGATCTTTGGCGCTGGCGTGTCGAGTCGTACACCTTGTTGGAACTTGACGTGCTGGCCAAGCTCATGCTGTGGTTCACATGGCCTGCTTGGCCTTTGGCGGCATGGTCTTTGTGGCGCTGGAGGTCCCAGCTCTCGCGCGGCTGGCGCTTTCCACATCTGGCTTTGCCATTGTGGTTCATCGCAGTCACCGTGGCCGCCACTTGGCTGACCGGCATGTCGGACAGAGCACTTTTGCTGGCCCTGCCGGGAATTGCTGCTTTGGCCGCATTCGCTTTGCCCACTTTGCGGCGCAGCTTGGGCGCTCTGATCGACTGGTTCACCCTGCTGTTTTTCAGTTTTTGCGCCCTCACCATTTGGGTGGTCTGGATCGCCATGCAAACTGGATTTCCAGCCAAGCCTGCGGCCAACGTCGCCAAACTGGCCCCTGGATTTTTGCCAGAGTTTTCCACCATGACTTTTGGCTTGGCTTTGCTGGCCACCCTGGCCTGGGCTGGGTTGGTGAAATGGCGCATCGGCCACCACCGAGCGGCCATTTGGAAAAGCATGGTCTTGCCTGCATCCGGTGCCGTTCTGTGTTGGTTGTTGCTCATGAGCCTGTGGCTTCCACTGCTCAACTTTGCGCGCAGCTACGTCACCATGGTGCAAAAAGTGCAGGTGGTCACGGGGACGGCGTCCTGCTTGCAATATGCCGGCATTACCCAAGCACAAGGCGCCGGTTTCTTGTTCCATGCCCAAGTCCGTTTGATAGCCGCACAAGCCCCGACACCTGATTGCCCCTGGCTGATCATGGACGAGAAAAATCTGCCCCTGATGAACGACAAGCTCAAATCGCTCGGCTGGACCCCAGTTTCCAAGGCTTACCGCTTGGGCGACAGGAACGAAAGCATCTTGGTTTTTCGCCCACTCACAGCGCCAACCACTCCAACCCACACACCTGTCTCAGCAGCAGGCGAATGAGCCATGTCTGAATTGCGCACCATCAGCCGCCACGCAGGCACCGTGCTGGTGGGCCAATTGGCCGTGATGTCATTTGGCGTCGCGGACACCATCATCGCGGGCCGCTACAGCCCCCATGCCCTGGCGGTGCTGTCCCTGGCATCGTCCATTTACATCAGCATCTATGTCGCGCTCAACGGCATGCTGCAAGCCTTGCTGCCTGTATGGGCCGAATTGCACGGCGCCAACCGACCACTCGACATTGGCCGCTCCGTGCGTCAAGCCCTGTACATCGCCTCGGGCGCTGCCGCTTTAGGCATGGCCGGCTTGCTGTTTCCAGACCCTTGGCTGTCTTGGACCCAAGTGCCCCCGGAACTGTGGCCCGATGTCCGTGCCTACTTGCGCGTGTTGGCCGTGGCTTTGGTGCCGTCTTTGCTTTTTCGCATGTACAGCACCCTCAACCAAAGTTTGGGCTATCCACGTTTGGTGACCTGGTTACAAGCCGGTGCATTGCTGGTGAAGATTCCACTTTCCGTGGTCTTGACATTTGGCATGGGTGGTCATGCCGGCATGGGCGTGGTGGGTTGCGCCTCGGCCACACTGGCGGTCAACACCCTGATGATGCTGACCGGACTTTGGTTGTTGAAAACCCAAGACATTTACCGGCCCTACCAACTGTGGCGATGGCCAGAAAAAGTGCAATGGCCCGTCATCCGACATTTTTTGCGCATGGGCGTGCCGGCAGGCCTGTCCATCATGGTGGAAGTCACCTCTTTCACGCTGATGGCTTTGTTCATCGCCCGTTTGGGCTCGGTCGCCTCAGCCAGCCACCAAATTGCAGCCAGCTTGGCGGCTGTGCTTTACATGGTGCCCCTGGCTTTGGGCATCGCCAGCAGTGCGCGCACTGGTTATTGGTTGGGCGCAGGCGATGCACGCCGGGCACGGCAGGCGGTCGGCATGGGCATTGGCCTGGCCATTGGCGCCGCAATTTGTTGCGCATCCCTTTTGCTGCTGGCTCGCGAGAGCATTGCCCAAGCCTTTACCAACGACCCGTTGGTGGCACAAGCCGCCGTGGTTTGGCTGGGCTGGGTCGCCCTGTACCACCTGGCCGACGCTGTGCAAGCGGTGTGCGCCTATTTGTTGCGTTGCTACCGCATCACCATCGCACCCTTGCTGATCTACGCCGCATTCTTGTGGGGGCTCGGCCTTTATGGCGGGTACCTCTGGGCTTATGACCACAGCACGCTGGACGGCCTGATCAACTGGACAGCTCGGCCATCAGTGGATGCTTTCTGGATCAGCAGCAGCTTGGCACTGGCCGCGGTGTCTTTGCTGTTCACGGCATTGGTCTGGCGAGTGAGCCAAATTCCCAAAATCGAACACTGAAACCCCTGCCCTCAGCAACCAAGTGGCTTGTGCCAGGGGTCGACAACAAACGCCTCAACTGCCTTGGCCGCTTTTCAACCCCCGGGGCGCAGCACGAGGCAGCAAGAGATCGCACTGAGAGACCTCGCTGCGCAAGGACATCATGGGCCAAGCCCGCTCGATGGCCACCTGCTGGAGCCGATCATCGGCATCCACCACCACGGGGTGCATCACCACATTCAGCAGCGGCAAGTCGTTGTGCGAGTCGCTGAAAAACCAGCTTTCGTCCAAGTCATTGAGCGAAGAACCCAA
This sequence comes from Comamonadaceae bacterium, assembly GCA_947458305.1. Lineage (GTDB taxonomy): Bacteria > Pseudomonadota > Gammaproteobacteria > Burkholderiales > Burkholderiaceae_C > Limnohabitans_A. Next base: position 8,055 of record CANGZO010000048.1, on the reverse strand, counting down.
GCTTTGAAGCCAGGCTTGAACATGCTGGACTTTGTCGCGACCAAAGCATGACGTGATGGCGTGATCCACCCCCAAAGCCTGCACAACAGGGTCAACCAGGGGACTTCGGGTGGCACTGACCAACACCGTGGTCAAGCCCCGCTGCGCCAGCTCAGCCAACAAGCGCGGTGCCAGAGGTGCAATGGCCGGTATCAATGTCTCCCGTTCAAACTCAGCCCTGACGGCAGACAAGGTGTCTGGTGCCAAAGAAGCATCCAGGCCAATCCGGAAAGCTTGCAGGGCTTCGAAATTCAATGCACCGCAGGCATAGTCACGCAAGAATTGATCATGAACAGAAGATTGTTCATCTGAAATCAATTGCTCAGACCTCAAATGGGCCATCCACAGTTGGTTGCTGTCGGCCGCCAGCAAGGTGTGATCCAAATCCAAAAAAGCAACTCGCATCAACCGTCTCCGTCAGTGGATGACAAAGGGCTTGGTCAACCCCAACAAAAAGAAGGCGATCCAAAAAACATCCGAAGGTACAGGCCCCTGCGCTGACGAACTAGACATGGACCACTCGGCTGGCAGGGAAGATCAACTTGAATGTGGACCCCTTGCCCAAGTCACTTTCAATGCGCAACTCACCGCCATGCCGTTGCATGACATGTTTGGCGATGGCCAAACCCAAACCCGTGCCCCCGGTCTCTCTCGAGCGGCTCCGGTCTACGCGGTAAAAACGTTCCGACAAACGTGGCAAATGCTCAGCCGCGATGCCAGGGCCAGTGTCCTTGACTGCAAACACCCACCCCTCCGACGTACAAGACCAACTCAAATGAATAGAGCCGCCCAGTGGGGTGTAACGCACAGCGTTGATCACCAAATTGGAGAGCGCGCTCATCAACTCAGAACGAGAGCCCAACAAATCCACTTCCGGAACCGGGGCCATCACCAAATCATGGCCCGCCCCATCACCCATGTTGGCCAGGCCTTCGGACATGGCTTTGGCATCACCAAAAACCTGCGACATCAAAACAGGCAAAGACACATGCTGGCTCATGCTCGGGGGCAAACTGCCCTCCAATTGAGACAGCGTCAACAGATCAGCCACCAAATCTTGCATGCGCTCTGACTGCACAGCCATCAAGCTCAAATAACGAACACGCTCTTGTTCGTCCAGGGGCAGTGTCTGCAAAGTTTCGACAAATCCACTGAGAACCGTCAAAGGTGTCCTGATCTCATGCGAAACGTTCGCCACAAAATCTCGGCGCATGGCCTCGGCCTGGGCGACAGCGGTGATGTCACGCGTCAACAACAAAGACCGACCATCTCCGTACTCATGCAGCTGAACCGACAATTTTTGAGCCGTGGCCGCCGAACTGGATCGCCCTTCAATGACGGCTTCACTGGCATGACTGGCTTGTGAAAAGTAACGCGAAAAAACAGGATCTCGAACCAAATGAACAATGTGTTGCATCCGGTCTTTGATCGAATCCAATCCCAAGTGTGAAGCTGCCGTTTCATTGCACCATTCAATACGCGCTTCTTCGTCCAGCAAAATCACACCATTGGGAGAAGCCTGAATCGCAGACAAAAAATCTTGCAACCTTTTCTCATGGACAGTCACCAATTTTTCTTGCTGGCGCAGCATCCGCTGAATGCGCAAAGCCATGTCTCGCCAGACCCCTTGCCAAGGTGGATCCAATCGCAAACTGGGTGCACTGAGCCATCGGTCAAAGCGGTCAACCCGCCACGCCAAAACCAAGGCGTACACACACACGACGAACAAGGCCGCCAAACAAGCCCCCAAAGCACCCCACACATACCAAGCCGGCAATCCGGCCACACCCATTAAAAACAACAACTCAAACAACGCAAAAACCATAAACCACCTGGTCTCAAGCAGACGGTGTCAGGGTGAAGCGGTAACCCGCGCCACGTACCGTCTCAATCATGTTGCCCGCATCGCCCAAAGATTCACGCAAGCGTTTGACATGCACATCCACCGTGCGCTCTTCGATGTAAACATGGTCACCCCAAACCTTGTCGAGCAAAGAACCTCGGCTGTGCACACGCTCAGGGTGACGCATCAAAAAGTGCAGGAGCTTGAATTCGGTGGGTCCAACCTTGAGCGCTTTATCGCCGTGAGAGACACGGTGCGTGTCAGCGTCCAATTGCAACTCACCCATTTTGACAATGCCACCCGCTGCCTCAGGCACACGGCGACGCAATACCGCCCGAATACGGGCCAACAACTCGCGCGGCGAAAAGGGTTTCACAATGTAATCATCGGCCCCCGCATCCAGGCCCGCCACGCGATCGGCCTCGTCACCGCGTGCCGTCAACATCAAAATCGGCACGGTTTTGGTCCGAGCCGAAGCGCGCCAGCGACGAGCCAAAGTCAGGCCACTTTCCCCGGGCAACATCCAGTCAAGCAAAATGACATCGGGCAAAACCTCATCCAACTCACGCTGCGCGGTTTCGGCGTCAATGGCCCAAATGGGCTGAAAGCCGTTGTGTCGCAAATTGACGGCAATCAACTCTGCAATCGGCGCTTCGTCTTCAACAATCAAAATGCGCGGAACGGATTTCATTGCACGGCTTTTTCAATGTCGGTGAGCGCCGTGTGCCGAACATCTGCGCCCTTGACGACATAGATCACGAACTCGGCAATGTTTTTGGCGTGGTCACCGATGCGTTCAATGGCTTTGGCCACAAACAACAAATCAAGGCTGGCCGTTATGGTGCGCGGGTCTTCCATCATGTAGGTGACCAGCTTGCGCAAAAAGCCGTTGAACTCGGCATCGATCAAATCGTCTTCTTTCAAAATCACCAGAGCCGTTGACACGTCCAGACGGGCAAAAGCATCCAGAGCTTTGCGCAGCAAACCGGTGGCCAAGTCTGCCGCAACGCGCAATTCAGATGCAGGCAAATTGCGTGGGCTGCCCTGCTCCAAAATCAACTTGACCATGCGGGCAATGCGCTCGGCCTCGTCACCCGCACGCTCCAGATTGCCCGTGATCTTGGAGATCGCCATCAGCAATCTGAGGTCGCGCGCGGTGGGCTGCCGGCGCGCAATGATGGATGCCAACTCGGCATCGATTTCCATCTCCAAAGCATTGACTTGCTTTTCGGTGGCCACGACTTGATCAGCCACTTCAGAGCTGAATTGCGCCAAAGCATAAACAGCATGGCGAGTCTGTGATTCAACCAAACCGCCCAGTTCCAAAACGCGAGAAGAAACGCCCGTGAGTTCGGCGTCGAATTGGCTAGAAATGTGCTTGTCCATGTGTCTCTCCTGATCAGCCGAATCGGCCGGTGATGTAGTCTTCGGTTTCTTGCTTGACTGGCTTCATGAAAATCTGTTCGGTCACACCAAACTCCACCAACTCACCCAAATACATGTAAGCGGTGAAGTCGGACACCCGCGCCGCCTGCTGCATGTTGTGGGTCACGATGGCCACGGTGTAGTCTTTCTTCAACTCACTGACCAACTCTTCGACTTTGGCGGTCGAGATCGGGTCCAGCGCCGATGTGGGCTCGTCCAGCAAAATGACCTTGGGTTTGACGGCGACAGAACGTGCAATGCACAGGCGCTGTTGCTGCCCCCCCGACAAAGACAAACCGTTTTGGCCCAATTTGTCTTTGACTTCGTTCCAGATGGCCGCTTTGGACAATGCCCACTCAACACGGTCGTCCATGTCCGAGCGGCTCAGGTTTTCATAAAGGCGAACACCGAAAGCGATGTTGTCGTAAATCGACATAGGGAACGGTGTGGGCTTTTGGAACACCATGCCGACTTGCGCACGCAACAGATTCAAGTCCTGCTTTTTGTCCAGGATGTTGGTGCCATAAAGGCTGATTTCGCCCTCTGCGCGCTGGCCTGGGTACAAGCTGTACATGCGGTTGAGGGTGCGCAGCAAGGTCGACTTGCCGCAACCCGAAGGACCGATGAAGGCAGTCACTTTGTTCTCAGCGATGTTGAGGTTGACGTCTTTGAGGCCCTTGAAGGTGCCGTAGAAAAAACTGAGATTGCGAATTTCAATCGCATTCTTGATGGGCGTTTGGGGTGTATTGGGCATTGTGAAACCTCGTCTTTCAATCAGGCTTTGACTTTTTCGCGGAAGAACACGCGGGCCAAGATGTTCAGGGCCAGCACGGTCAGGGTGATCAGCAGTGCACCTCCCCAGGCCAACTGAATCCAGTTTTCATAGGGGCTCATGGCGAATTGGAAGATCACCACCGGCAAGTTGGCCATGGGCGCACCCATGTTGGTGCTGTAGAACTGGTTGTTGAGCGCTGTGAACAACAAAGGGGCGGTTTCGCCACTGATGCGGGCCAGCGCCAGCAACAGACCGGTGATCACACCGCTTTTGGCTGCCCGCAAGGTCACCATGGTGGAGACCTTCCAACGCGGCGCACCCAAAGCAAAAGCCGCCTCGCGCAAGCTGCCGGGAACCAAACGGAGCATGTTCTCAGTGGTGCGCATGACCACCGGGATCGCGATCAAGGACAGGGCCAAACTGCCGGCGTAGCCTGAAAAATTACCCACGGTGGCCACCGCGATGGCGTAAACGAACAAGCCCAAAACGATCGATGGGGCCGACAACATGATGTCGGTCACAAAACGGGTGAACTCGGCCGTCTTGCTGGTGTCGCCGTATTCGGTCAGGTAGATGCCCGCCAAAATACCGATGGGTGTGGACACGGCCACTGCCAAGCCCACGATCATCAAACTGCCCACAATGGCGTTGCGCAAGCCACCGCCTTCAGAGCCGGGTGCTGGGGTGTCATTGGTGAACAAGGTCAATTCAAGGGCCGCCAGTCCATTGGAAAACAGCACGAACAAGATCCACATCAAGGCCACAAGCCCCAAGCTCATGGCGATCATGGACAAGGACAAGCCAATCAAATTGGTGCGCTTGCGGCGACGGTAAAGAGGAGAAGATTGCATCAGCATGGTGTGGCTCGATTCAATGAAGTTTGAAGGTCCAGGCAAAATTCATGGGTCATCAGTTGCCTTTGGCTTTTTCGGTGCGAATGATCAACCACTTGGCCAAGGCCAACACCACGAAAGTGATGCAAAACAAGAGGAAGCCCAACGCGAAAAGGGTGTTGAAGTGCAAGCCTTCGGCCTCGCCAAATTCGTTGGCCAAAACCGATGCGATCGAGGTACCCGGAGAAAACAAGGAGTTGGGCATGCGGTTGGCGTTGCCAATCACAAAAGTCACGGCCATGGTCTCGCCCAGCGCACGACCCAAGCCCAGCATGATGCCGCCGATCACGCCGGTTTGGGTGTAAGGCAACACCACCTTGCGCACCACCTCCCATGTGGTGCAGCCCAATCCATAAGCCGACTCACGCAAGATGGGGGGCGTGATTTCAAACACATCACGCATCACGGCCGCCACAAAAGGCAAGACCATGAAAGCCAAAATGATGCCAGCGGCCATGATGCCCAAACCGTTGGTGGCCCCACCAAACAACCAGCCCACCATGGGCATGCCACCCAACACCGACTGCAAAGGCACCTGCAAATAGTCGGCATACACCGGCGCAAACACAAACAAACCAAACATGCCGTAAATGATCGACGGCACAGCCGCCAACAACTCGATGGCCGTACCCAGTGGGCGACGCAGCCAAACCGGGCAGGTTTCAGTCAAAAAAACCGCAATGCCAAAGGCCAAAGGCACCGCCAACAACATGGCAATACCGGCACTCAGCACAGTGCCGACGATCGATATCGCCGCACCAAATTCTTGGTTGATGATGTCCCACTCGACGTACCACAAAAAGTGGGCGCCAAACTTGGCAAACGTGGGCCAAGCGTTGAAGAAAAGAGAAACAATGATGCCGACCAGCGCAATCAAGACCAGCAATGAAAACGACTGAGTCGTGCGGTGAAAAACAGCATCTTGTAAGCGCTGCCGTTTGGCAATCGCTGCCATGTTGACGCTGTTCACGCCATCCTCAGATGAAGTCGGTGATTGGGAGGTGTTCATGGTCTTAACAGCTAACAAACAAATTGAACAGAAGCAAAAACAAACCACCGACAATCGTCAAGAATGTCGGTGGTCAAGGGTCGAGTCAATCAACCACGTCAATCATCACTTGGTGTTGATCTGGTTCCACACGCGCTGACGGATTTGATTGGTCAAAGCGTCAGGCAGGGGAACATATTCCAATTCCAAAGCCATCTTCTTGCCGTTCTTGAAAGACCAGTCAAAGAACTTCAGGACTTCGGCAGACTGAGCTTTGTCAACGGGCGTCTTGTACATCAAGATGAAAGAAGCCGTGGTCACAGGGTAGGACTTGGCACCAGGCTGGTCCACGATGGACAAGCCCATACCAGGAACGCTGAACCAGTCTGCACCAGCAGCAGCTGCTGCGAAGGTCTCGTCATCAGGCATCACGTAGTTGCCGGCCTTGTTTTGCAGGGCCATGACCGCAATGTTGTTGCGCTTGGCGTAAGCGTATTCCACGTAACCGATGGAGCCTTTGGTGCGGGACACGTTAGCAGCCACGCCTTCATTGCCCTTACCGCCCACCGATGTGGGTGCTGGCCACTTGACTGCAGCGCCCTTGCCCACGGTGTCAGACCAGTCTTTGCTGACGGTGGACAGGTAATCGGTCCAGTTGAAGGTGGTGCCCGAACCGTCAGCGCGGTGCACCACGGTGATGGCTGTATCGGGCAAACGCTTGCCGGGATTCAAGGCAGCCAACTTGGGGTCGTTCCACTTGCTGATCTTGCCCATGAACATTTCGGCCAAGACGGGGCCAGTCACGCGCAAATCACCAGCGGCGAAACCATCGAGGTTGAAGATGGGCACGGTGCCGCCAATGATGGCGGGGAATTGGACCATACCGTCTTTGTCCAGGTCAGCGCCAGACAAAGGGGCGTCCGTGGCACCAAAGGCCACTGTTTTGGCACGGATCTGACGGATACCGCCGGAAGAGCCAATAGACTGGTAGTTCAAGCCCACGCCAGTTTCTTTTTTGTAGGCTTCAGCCCACTTGGCATAAATAGGGAACGGGAACGTCGCGCCAGCGCCGGTGATGTCCGCCGCCCAAGTGGTGGCAGCCACAGCGCTCAGACCGATGGCGGCCACGAGGGATTTAAATTTCAGCATTTCAGCTCCTGTTTCAGGTTCAAAAGAATTCTTGTCAACAACCTGCTGGCTGCTGACTGACCTGACTTTAGCCCCCGATTGTGACAAGTTTGTGTCAAAAAACCTTAATTTAAATGGCAAATAACGGGTACCCGAAGGGCCTGCTGCAAAAAATGCAGCTGTGCAGCCTTGGATTGGCCCTGTTGCCGCCCAATCCAGAGCCGCTAGATAGCCGCTAAATTTCAGGGCTTCAAACGCCACAAAGCGCCGTCGGGTGAATCGCTCAAGAGGTAAACCAGGCCATCCGGGCCCACCCGCACATCACGGATACGGCCCACCTGCTGCGTCAGCAGGCGCTCTTCGGCCACCACTTTCTCGCCGTCCATCACAAGGCGCACCAAGCTCTGCCCCCGCAAGGCCCCCAGCAGCAAGCTGCCCCGCCAGGCTGGGAAAGCATGGCCCTCGTAAAACGCCATACCCGAAGGGGCAATCGAGGGCACCCACACATGCAAGGGCTGCACCATGCCCGCCTGCTGCGTGCCCACGCCAATGCGCGTGCCCGTCACGTAGTTCACCCCATAGGTGATCGTGGGCCAGCCGTAATCGCGCCCGCTGCGGATGATGTTGAGCTCATCCCCGCCTTGCGGGCCGTGTTCGTGCGTCCACAATTCGCCCGTTTGCGGGTGAATGGCCGCGCCTTGGATGTTGCGCTGGCCCCGGCTGAAGACCTCGGGCATCTGCTGGGTTTGCTGCACAAAGGGGTTGCTGGCGGGCACACGGCCATCGTCGTGCAAGCGAATGACCGACCCGGCATGGTCGCGCGGCTTTTGGGCGCGCGCATCTTCGCCCCTGTCGCCCAGGGTCAAAAACACATGGCCTGGGCGGTCAAACGCGATGCGCCCACCAAAATGCCGCCCACCCCGCGAAGCAGGCCGCATGGCAAACAGATTTTGCAAATCCACCA
>CANGZO010000047.1 GCA_947458305.1 Comamonadaceae bacterium | reverse complement strand
GCGCGGCCCCGACATGACGGAAGGCGACTGGGCCTTGCTGCTGCGCTGCTACCAGCAAACCTATTGGGAACATGGCAATCCGCCCTATTTGACGCCTGCGTTTTTTGAATCCATGCGCCGCGACATGGCCGCCAACTGGCTGCTGTTTGTGGCCGAACACGAGGCACAGCCGATAGGCATCAGCCTGATCGGCCTGCACCTGAACGCCCAAGGCCAGCCCGAAGTGGCCTATGGCCGTTACTGGGGAGCGCTCGCGCGGGTAGACTGCCTGCACTTTGAGGCTTGCTATTACCAGCCCATCGAATGGTGCATCAACAACGGTGTCAAGCGCTTTGAGGGCGGTGCACAAGGCGAGCACAAAATGGCCCGCGCCCTGCTGCCCACGCCCACGCACAGCGCCCACTGGCTGGCGCACCCCGGGTTTTCAGAAGCCGTGGCCCGGTTCCTGGAGCGGGAAAAAGCAGGGGTGGAGAACTACCTGGAAGCGTTGAACCAGCACTCGCCGCTGAAAAAACCGCAGTGATGAAAATCACATGAAAAAGCCTGCGCAGCACAAACCGGCAGGCTTTCAAGGGATCTCAGCGGCTTCAAACAGAAGCCGCTTTTACAGGCCCATCAGGCCTTGCTGTAGTTGGCGATGCCGTCCATCAGTTCTTTGGCGGCGGACTCAACGCCTTCCCAGCCCTTGACCTTGACCCACTTGCCTTTTTCGAGGTCTTTGTAGTGCTCAAAGAAGTGGGCGATTTGCTTGAGTTGCAATTCGTGCACATCGGCCAGCGCCTTGATGTTGGCGTAAATGGGCAGAATTTTTTCGGTGGGCACGGCCAAAATCTTGCCGTCCATACCGCCTTCGTCTTCCATCAACAAAATGCCAATGGCACGGCAAGACACCACCACGCCTGGGGGCAGCGGGAATGGCGTCATCACCAACACGTCGACCGGGTCGCCGTCGCCGGCAATGGTCTGGGGCACGTAGCCGTAGTTGGTGGGGTAGTGCATGGCGGTGCCCATGAAACGGTCCACAAACAAAGCGCCGGACTCTTTGTCCACTTCGTACTTCACGGGGTCAGAGTTCATCGGGATTTCGATGATGACGTTGAATGCATCGGGCACTTTGCTGCCAGGGGTGACTTTGTTCAGGGACATGGTGTCTGCTTTTGAAAGTTAAGTGGAAACGAAAAATCCTAGGGATTAACCCCGATTTTACTTTCACCGGGCTTTCGAAATCCAAGGCATTTTGGCCAAGCCCACAGCGGGGACCCCTGTGGCGTGCGCCCATGGCGCCCCCAGCGGGGCCAGCCCACTCCCTGTCTCTTGCGTGATTTCCAAGGCCGCGCCACGGCCGACAATGGTGTCATGCAACACAACTTCATCGCCAACCAATCTACCCCAGCCCTGGCAGGCCAAACCATCGACGTGCTCGATCCGTCTGACGGGCAGGTTTTCGATCAAATCCCTCGCAGTCAGGCGGCCGACATCGACCACGCGGTGCATGCTGCGCGAGCCGCTTTCAACGGCCCTTGGGGGCGGCTGACCGGGGTGGAGCGTGGTCGTTTGCTGATGGCCTTGTCGCGCAAAGTGGCCGAACATGCCACTGAACTGGCCAACCTGGAGCAGCGCGATTGCGGCAAACCCACCAAACAGGCCGCCGCCGACTCGGTGGCTTTGGCGCGTTACTTTGAGTTTTATGCCGGGGCCTGCGACAAGCTGCACGGCGAGACCCTGCCTTATCAAAACGGCTACAGCGTGCTGACCTGGCGCGAGCCCAACGGCGTGACGGGCCATGTGATTCCCTGGAACTACCCGATGCAGATTTTTGGCCGCAGCGTGGGCGGCGCTTTGGCCGCTGGCAATGCCTGCGTGGTCAAGCCGGCCGAAGACGCATGCCTCAGCCTGATCCGGGTGGCGCAACTGGCCGCAGAGGTGGGTTTTCCGCCAGGGGCCATCAACATCGTCACCGGTTACGGCCACGAAGTGGGCGACGCGCTGGCCCGCCACCCCGGCATTGACCACATCAGCTTCACCGGCAGCCCCCGCGTGGGCACGCTGATTCAGCAAGTGGCGGCCGAGCGGCACTGCCCCGTGACGCTGGAGCTGGGCGGTAAAAGCCCGCAAATCATTTTTGAAGACGCCGACCTGGACGCCGCCATTCCGGTCGTGGTGAATGCCATCGTGCAGAACTCCGGTCAGACCTGCAGCGCTGGCTCGCGTGTGTTGATACAGCAAGGCATTTACGAGCCGCTATTGAAACGCCTGGGCGAAGCCTTTGGCCGCCTCCAAGTGGGCTCGGCAGCCATGAACCTGGACTTGGGGCCCCTGATCCGCGCCAGCCAGTTGGAGCGCGTGACCGGGTTTTTGGACCAAGCCCGCGCCGATGGCATCGCCACCGTGGCGCAAGGGCAAATTGCGGCGGGCGTGCCAGGGGGTGGCTTTTACCAAGCTCCCACTTTGCTGCGCGATGTGCCGGTCATGCACCGCCTGGCGCAAGAGGAGGTGTTTGGCCCGGTGCTGTCGGCCATGTCCTTCAAAGACGAAGACCACGCGGTCGAATTGGCCAACGCCACCCAGTATGGCCTGGTCGCAGGCATCTGGACGCGAGACGGTGGGCGGCAGTTCCGCATGGCCAAGCGTGTGCGCAGCGGCCAGGTGTTCATCAACAACTACGGCGCAGCGGGCGGGGTGGAACTGCCCTTTGGTGGCGTCAAGTCCTCGGGCTACGGACGCGAAAAGGGCCTGGAAGCTCTGCTGGGTTTCACCACCCTCAAAACCGTGGCCATCCAGCACGGCTGAAGTGCCCGCATTCGGGGGTGTGCTTTCTTGACCATGCTGCCTGCTCGGCGTGACGGCTCGGGCACAATCACCCGCTATGTCTGAACGCGTCATTCCGCTGGTTGACCAGCGCCATCCCAGCTTGCCTTTGCCCCCCACTTCGGCGGGGCATGACCTGAGCGCATTGCCGCTGGACGGGTTGCGTCGCCCGCTGACGGATTTGCGCATCAGCGTGACCGACCGCTGCAACTTCCGCTGCAGTTACTGCATGCCCAAAGAAGTCTTTGACAAGGACTACGCCTATCTGCCACAAAGCCATTTGCTGAGCTTTGAGGAAATCACCCGCATCGCCAGCGTTTTTGTGGGTCGGGGCGTGCGCAAAATTCGCCTGACCGGCGGTGAGCCTCTGCTGCGCAAGAACATTGAAATCCTGATCGAACAATTGGCCGCGCTGCGCACGCCCGACGGTCAGCCGCTTGATTTGACACTGACCACCAACGGTTCACTGCTGGCGCGCAAAGCCCAAAGCCTGAAAGACGCTGGGCTGCAACGCGTGACGGTGAGCCTGGACGGGCTGGACGACACCGTCTTTCGCCAGATGAACGACGTGGACTTTCCGGTGGCCGATGTGCTGGCCGGCATCGAAGCCGCTAAGGCGGCGGGTCTGGGGCCGATCAAAGTCAACATGGTGGTCAAGCGCGGCACCAACGAACACGAAATTTTGCCCATGGCCCGGCATTTCCGGGGCACGGGCATTGTGCTGCGCTTCATCGAATACATGGACGTGGGCGCGACGAATGGCTGGTGCCTTGACCAGGTGCTGCCCAGCGCCGAGGTGGTGCGCCGCCTACACGCCGAGCTGCCGCTGGTGCAACTCGACCCAGCAGCCCCCGGCGAAACCGCCGAACGCTGGGGTTATGCCAACGCCCAAGGCGAACACGACCCGAGTTTGGGCGAGATCGGTGTGATCAGCAGTGTGACGCAGGCTTTTTGCGGCGACTGCAACCGCGCCCGCTTGTCCACCGAAGGCCGCCTGTATTTGTGCCTGTTTGCCAGTCAAGGCTATGACCTGCGCCAGCTTTTGCGTGACCCGACACAAAGCGACCACACGCTGGCCCAGATGGTGGACGCCATCTGGCGCGGTCGGACTGACCAATATTCGGTGCTGCGCAGCCTGCGCGGCCCCGACACCGCCAGCGGCCCCGGCCGCCGGGTGGAAATGAGCTATATCGGAGGCTGAACGCCATGAACCACAATGCACCTGGCATCACCGGCCTCATCCTCGCAGGTGGGCGCGGCTCCCGCATGGGCGGCACTGACAAAGGTTTGCAAAACTTCCACGGTCTGCCCTTGGCCTTGCAAACCTTGATGCGCTTGCAGGTGCAAAGTCTGCCGCTGCAAGAAGTGATGATCAACGCCAACCGCAACTTGGCAGCCTATGAATCGTTGGGTGTGGCCGTCTGGCCTGACAGCATCGACGGTTTTGCAGGGCCTTTGGCGGGTTTTTTGACGGGCCTTGAGCGCTGCGAAACGCCGCTCTTGCTCACGGTGCCTTGCGACTCGCCGCTGTTTCCGCTCGATTTGGTGGAGCGACTGGTGCAAGCCCTGCACGACCAAGACGCCGACATGGCCATGGCCGCAGCCCCCGAAGCCGATGGCACGGTACGCCCCCAACCGGTTTTTTGCTTGCTCAAACTGGATTTGCTGGAGAGTCTGGTCAAGTTCACCCAAAGCGGCGGCCGCAAAATTGATGCTTGGACAGCCCAACACCGCTGCGCGATCGTGCCCTTTGACTTGCCTGGCGACAGCCCGCATGCTTTTTCCAACGCCAATACGCTGGCTGAATTGCAACAACTCGAATCCCTTTGAACCGAGCCTTGCGGCAGCGCCGTGCCCCATTGCCAATGCCATTGCCATGACCACCCCAGCCCTGTCCCTTGATCAGATCGCCGAACGCCTGCAAGGCTACGACCCACAGGCCCTGTCGGCCAGCCAGGTCAACGCGTTTTTGGCCCAACTGGTGCAGCCCGTGCGAGAACAAGAAACCGTGCCGCTGATGCAGGCCCATGGCCGGATCCTGGCGCAAGACGTGGTCTCGCCCATCAGCGTGCCACCGCACGACAACTCGGCCATGGACGGCTACGCCCTGCGCGGGGCTGAACTGCTGAGCGACCGCCCCACCCCACTCAAAGTGGTGGGAACAGCATTGGCGGGCGCCGCTTGGCAAGGCACGGTGCAAGCGGGTGAGTGCGTGCGCATCATGACCGGGGCCATCATGCCCGCGGGTCTGGACACCGTGGCCCCGCAAGAGCTGGTGAAGCTGGATGACGACACCGTGCACATCCCACCCGGACTGCTGCAAGCGGGCGACAACCGCCGCCTGCTGGGCGAAGACCTGATGGCCGGTCAGCCCGCCTTGCGTGCTGGGGCGCGATTGGCCCCTGCGGCCTGTGGCCTGCTCGCCAGCCTGGGGCTGCCCACTGCCAGCGTTTGGCGCAGACCCAAAGTGGCCTACTTCTCAACCGGCGACGAAATCCTGAGCCTGGGCGAAGCGCCGCGCGAAGGCGCGGTTTACGACAGCAACCGCTACACCGTGGCGGGCCTGGTGCAGGCGCTGGGGTGCGAGTTGATCGACATGGGTGTGGTGCGCGACGATCCGGCTGCGCTGGAGCAAGCCTTTGTGGATGCGGCTGCACAGGCCGACGCCATCATCACCAGCGGCGGTGTGAGCGTGGGCGAAGCCGACCACACCAAGGCCATGATGAAAAAGCTGGGCGATGTGGCGTTTTGGCGCATCGCCATGCGCCCCGGCCGTCCCATGGCGGTGGGCCGCATCACCCAGGGCGATCGCTCGGCCGTGCTGTTTGGCCTGCCCGGCAACCCGGTGGCGGTGATGGTGACCTTTGCCGCTTTTGTGCGCCCTGCCCTGCAGCAGCTCATGGGCTGGCAAGCGCCTGCCTTGCCCCTGCTCAAAGCCCAAAGCACCGAGGCCCTGCGCAAAAAACCCGGCCGCACCGAATACCAGCGGGGCATCGTCAGCACCAATGCAGCGGGCCAATTGCAGGTCAGCATCACCGGCAACCAAGGCTCGGGGGTGCTCAGCTCCATGGTGCAGGCCAACGGCTTGATCGTGTTGGGCCATGCCCAAGGGAACGTGGGCGTGGGTGACGAGGTGGACGTGATGATGTTTGACGGGCACCTGTGAACACAGCCCCCTGAACACCCATGAAAAAAGCGGCCTAAGCCGCTTTTTTCATCTCTAAGCCAAGCTTTGGCTCACCACATTGGACTTAATGCGCCGCGTTCGCCGGGGGTTCGTCGTGCGCCACCGATTTGTTGGGGCCTGGCACCGACTTGCGGGCCAGCAGCGAGTACATGGTGGGCACCACAAAAATAGCCAGCACCGTACCCAAGCTCATGCCGCCCACAATCACCCAACCGATTTGGGTGCGGCTCTCGGCACCCGCACCGGTGGCCAGCGCAAGCGGTACGGCGCCCAGCACCATGGCGCCTGTGGTCATCAAGATGGGCCGCAGCCGCTGGGCCGATGCCTTGATCAAAGCCTCTTGCATGGCCATGCCCTGCTCGCGCAGCTGGTTGGTGAACTCCACAATCAAAATGCCGTGCTTGGTGATCAAGCCCACCAGGGTGATCAGGCCGATTTGGGAATACACATTGAGCGAGCCGCCCGTGTACTTGAGCGCCAGCAGCGCGCCAATCATGGACAGGGGCACCGAGAGCATGATCACAAAGGGATCGATGAAGCTCTCAAACTGCGCCGCCAGCACCAAAAAAATGAACAGCAGCGCCAAGACAAACACGATGACCAAGGCCCCTTGCGAGTTCTTGAATTCGCGCGAGGTGCCATTCAACTCAGTGGTGTAGCCCGGCTTGAGGATCTTGGCAGCGGCGGCATCCATGAAGGTCAGCGCCTCGCCCAAGGAGTAATCCGGCGACAGGTTGGCCGTGATGGTCACCGAGCGCCGTTGACCAAAATGGTTCAACTCACGCGGGGCCACACTTTCGCGCACTTTGACCAAGCTGGACAAGGGCACCATGGTGTCGTTGCGGCCCCGTACCTGAATAACGTCGATGTCATCGGGCGTGTTGCGGGCCGAAGGCAGGGTTTGCACGATCACGTCGTACTGTTCGGCATCGCGCTTGTAACGCGTGACCACACGGCCTCCAAGCATCGTCTCGATGGTTCGCGCCACCACATCCACACTCACACCCAACTCGGCGGCCTTGGTGCGGTCCACCTCGACACGCAGCTCCGGCTTGTTCAGGCGCAAGTCCACATCGGGCGACAAGATGCCGGGGTTTTTGGCAACTTCGTCCATCAACTGACGAGCAATCGCATTCAAATTTTGGTAGCTGTCCGAAGTCTGGATCACAAAGTTCAGCGGCCGCTCGCGAAAGCCCTGACCCAAAGATGGCGGTGTGATGGGGAAGGCATTGATGCCCGGCAAGCCGTTGAACTTGGCACCCAATTCGCGTGCGATTTCGAGCGTGGTGCGTTGGCGTTCGTCCCAGTCCACAGCGCGGTACACCACGGTGCCTTGGCCGACGGTGGGGTTGCCCAAGTTGGCAAAAATGCGGTCGAACTCTGGATACGCTTGGCCCATCTTTTCAAGCGATTTGGCGTAACGATCGGTGTACTCCAGGGTTGAGCCATCCGGGGCGTTGATGGTGGCCAAAATCGTCCCTCGGTCCTCCAAGGGGGACAGTTCTTGCTTCATGGTGGGGTAGATCACGCCAATGCCGATGCCCGAGGCCAACATGACCAACACCACCACCCAACGCGCACGGCTCAAGATCAGCGTCAGCAGCCACTCGTAACCCGAAGACAGGCCCGTGAGCCACTTTTCCATGGAGCGGTCGAACCAGCCCGGGTTGGGGTTGTGCCTGAGCAATTTGGCACTCAGCATGGGCGCCAAGGTCAGCGCCACAAAGCCCGAAACCAACACAGCGCCCGCCAATGCCAGCGCAAACTCGCCAAACAACTTGCCAGTGCGGCCCGGCGTGAAAGCCAAAGGGGCAAACACAGCCGCCAGCGTCAAGGTCATGGCAATCACAGCAAAGCTGATTTCACGCACACCCTTGATCGCGGCGGAAAACGGATCCAAGCCTTCTTCAATGTGCCGGTAAATGTTTTCCAGCACCACAATCGCGTCGTCCACCACCAAACCAATGGCCAAAACCAGCGCCAACAAAGTCAAGGTGTTGATGGTGAAGCCGGCCAAAGCCATCATGGCGAATGCGCCGATCAAACTGACGGGGATGGTGATGATCGGGATGATCGATGCACGTAAGGTGCGCAAAAAGACAAAAATCACCAAGGCCACCAAGACCACGGCTTCCACAATGGTGTTGAACACGCTTTTGATGGAGCGGTCAATGAAAACCGAGTTGTCGTTGGCAATGTTGATGACCATGTCGCCCGGCAAGTCCGCCTTGAGCTTGGGAATCATCTCGCGCACGCCTGCTGACAGCTCCAGGGGGTTGGCCGTGGCTTGACGGATCACGCCCGCCGAGATGGCCGATTGACCGTTCAAACGAACGGTGCTTCGGTCGCTGGCAGCGCCTTCGCGGACTTGGGCCACATCCCGCAACTTGACCGTGAATCCGTTGACGTTTCGGATCACGATGTCACCGAATTGCCCTGCACGGTTCAGATCGGTTTGCGCAGAAACGCTGAACTCTCGGTTGGAAGATTCAATGCGACCTGCAGGCAGTTCCAGGTTGTTGCGCCGGATGGCGTCTTCGACATCTTGTGGTGTCAATTTGTAGGACGACAGGCGTGCATGGTCCAAAGACACCAGCATGGCGTATTTGCGCTCACCAAAAATGCGCACATCGGCCACACCCGTCACGGTTTGCAAGCGCGGTTTGACCACACGGTTGACCAAATCGTTGATCTGCAAAGCATCCAGTGTGTCGCTGGAAAATGCCAACCAAATGACCGGGAAAGCGTCAGCTTCTACTTTGGCAATGACGGGCTCTTCCACCGTTTGAGGCAACCGATTGCGCACACGCGCTGTGCGGTCACGCACTTCAGCGGCCGCCGTGTCGGCATCTTTTTCGAGGCGAAAGCGCACAGTAATTTGGGACTGCTCGGCTCGGCTGATCGAGGTGATGACGTCCACCGCGTCGATGCCGGCAATCGAGTCTTCAAGAGGCTTGGTGACCTGGGATTCGACCACCTCCGCAGAAGCGCCGACATACCGCGTGGTGACTGTGACCGTGGGCTCGTCGATCTTGGGGTATTCGCGCAGCGACAAACTTTTGAAACTGACCGCGCCAATCAACACGATCAGCAAGGACATGACCACGGCCAATACAGGCCGCCGGATGGAAACTTCAGCGAGTTGCATCTGCGCCCCTCAGGCAAGGGTTCGGTCCCGCCATGGCGGCGTTGTTCGCAGCGGCCGCACCTGGCTTGCCGGCCGCAGCACCTGGGCGTGGCCCCGCTGCGCCTGCGCCTGCGCCTGCGCCTGCGCCTGCGCCTGCGCCTGCGCCTGGGCCTGCGCCTGGGCCTGCGCCTTTGGCGGCCGCAGCTGCAGGGGCAGCACCAGCAGGCGCAGCACCTGGACCACCTGCACCTGGACCACCTGCGCCGGGCGGACCTCCAGCAGGTCTGCCACCACCGGGCTGAGACAGGTCCACCACCCGCACCACTGTGCCGTCTTTTTGCAAACGCTGGTGACCGGCAGTGACCACGGTGTCGCCTGCCGACAGACCTTCGAGGATTTCAACCTTGCCCGGCAAACGCAAGCCTACTTTGACAGCCACACGCTCTGACACTTTGGTCTCGGGTTTGTCGCCTGGAACGATCTTGACCACAAAGGTGCGACCCCCCTGCGGAATGATGGCCTCTTCTGGAATGACCAAGGCGTTTTCGCGCGAACCGAACACCGCATTGACGCGGGCAAACATGCCCGGGCGCAATTGCTGCTGGCGGTTGTCAATGCAACCGCGCACGCCCACCGAGCGCCCATTGGCATCGATCAAAGGGTCCACCGCTTGAATGATGGCGCTGAAAGGTCTGCCTGGCAGGGCATCGACGGTCAGCTGGGCTTTTTGACCGGCACGGATCTTGGCCTGAAAGCGTTCGGGCAAGCGGAAGTCCAGCAGCACCGCGTCGATGTCCTCGACGTTGACCATGTCCGCGCCATCTTTCAGGTAATCGCCCACGTTGATTTGTTTGAGGCCGGTGATGCCATCAAAAGGCGCCAACACCTGCAAACGCTGCAAGGTCGCTTGCGCCAAAGACAACTTGGCGCGCGACACTTCCAGCGCCGCACTGCTTTCATCCAAAGACCGTTGGCTGATGAAGTTTTGCGCCACCAACTCCTGGTTGCGTTTGTGGTTGGCCTCGGCGATCGACAACTCTGCGCGGGCCTGGGCCAACTGGGCCTGTGGCAGTTGGTCGTCAAACTGCACCATCAACTGGCCTTTGCGCACCCGTTGTCCATCGTTGAAGAAAATTTGTTTGACGCGTCCACCGACTTCTGGGCGCAGCATCACCCCTTGTCTCGAACGCAAACTGCCCACAGCTTGGGTCTCGTCCACCAAGGTCATGCTCTCCACCTTGGCCACCTCCACCGAAGTGGGGCGTGCCGGCCCACCACCTGCCGCAGGTCCAGGGCCCGAAGGGGCGGACGCCGCCCCCGTCTTGCCAGCCTCAGCATCAGGGGCCTTGTTTTGCCACCACCAAGCCGCGCCGGAGGCCATGGCAATGCCCAAAATTGCCAAAACTGTGTATTTCTTTTTATAAGCCATTCGAATCTCTCTCAAATTGCATGCTGCAAGACCGTGCCAATGTAACAGCGCAAAGGCAATTTCCCTACTGTTGGTGGGGGATGTAGAGCTGGCTTGGATGGACTCGGCTGCGCCAACCGGCCTGCGGCTTAGGCCTTGCTGGCGCGCCCCAAAGCCTTGTCTACGCCTTGATTGGCCAAGGCGTCGGCACGCTCATTGCCAGGATCACCGTTGTGACCTTTGACCCAGCGCCAATCGATGCGGTGTCCCGAAGACGACACCACGGCGTCGAGTTTTTGCCACAAATCGGCATTTTTGACAGGTTGCTTGGCTGCGGTGCGCCAGCCCCGCGCTTTCCAGCCATGGATCCACTCGGTGATGCCTTTGCGCACGTACTCGCTGTCTAAATAGAGCGTAACTTGGCAAGGCCGCTTGAGTGCGGACAGGCCCTCGATGACCGCCATCATTTCCATACGGTTGTTGGTGGTGTTCAGCTCGCCGCCAAACAACTCTTGAACATGCTGACCCGATTGGAGCCGAACCCCCCATCCCCCTGGGCCGGGATTGCCTTTGCAAGCGCCATCGGTGTGAATTTCAACGGAGGTCAATGCGGTCTTTCTCGGTCAAAGGTCGGCTGACCAGGGTGTCGGAACGCGCAACAGGCGCGGCCGCAACAGCGGGCGATCGTACCGTGCGCCAAGCCTTTGCTGGCAAAAGTCGCCCTGCAGGCACGCGCTTGGTCGCCAATAAAAGGTAGACCCCACCCAAAATGGGCCACCAGCGCTCGCCTGCGGTTTCCATCCAACGCCATCGCTGCATCCAGGCCTCGCTCGACAACGCCGGGGTCCACCCCCCAAAACGGCTAACTTGAACTTCAAAACCCAACAAACGCAGCCAGTCGCGCAGGCGCCGGTAACCAATAAGGGGTTGCGCCGTGTTGGACAAGATGCGGCGCTGGCCACCCCGCGTTTGACGCCAACCCCAAGCACTCATAGGGTTCAAGCCCGTGATCAACACTTGCCCCTCGGGGATCAAAACCCGCTCGACTTCACGCAAGCAGGCGTGCGGGTCGGCCGAGCGCTCCAGCGTGTGGGGCAAAACCACCAAATCCAGACTGTCAGCCTGCCAGGGCCAAGAGCGGCTGTCCAACCAAACATCGGGGTTGAATTTTTCAGATGGGGCTGCGCCAAGCCATTCGAACTCCGCGCAAGCTTGCCAGCGGTGGGGCATGCGATTTTGGCGCAAGGCTTGCAGCTCGGGCCAGCCCAACTGCACCGCGTGGTAGCCAAAGACGTCGGCCAACAACTGGTCGGCTTGGGCTTGCTCCCAAGCCAACAAGCGCGAAGACACCGGCTGACCCAAAGAGGCCAACCAAGCGGTTGTGGGGTCTTGGCTTTCTATAATGAAAGGCTCCATGAAACTCATAGCCCTGCCCGCTTTCGCAGACAACTACATTTGGTTGTTGCACAAAGACCGACACGCCTTGGTGGTCGATCCCGGCGACAGTGCG
>CANGZO010000046.1 GCA_947458305.1 Comamonadaceae bacterium | reverse complement strand
TGATTCGCGAGTGTAGCGGCCCTGGTTCATTTCACATGGCTCAAGGCGTTTGTGTGTGTCGGATGTTTGTGCTGGGCCTGCTGGGCATATGCGACAGATGTTGTCAGTCTGCTGTGCCAAGATCGATCGGTACAGATTTGGATGACCTCTTGACCAAGCCACAGCACCGCCCAGCGCCATCTGCCCAAGCCCGTTGGATGGGGCCCGGTATCGTCTTTGCCGTACTGGCCATGGCCAGTTTGAGCTTCAGCGACGCCACCAGCCAATGGGTTTTGCTCAGCGTGTCCCCGGTGATGGTGCTGTGGTTTCGTTACGCGGTGCAGGCCTTGGGCACCACCATGGTGTTGGCCCCGGTGCGGGGGCGGGCCATGTGGCGCACCCACAGCCTGCGCTGGCAGTTGCTGCGCGGCTTGCTCATGGTGTCTTGCAGCTTGCTGGCCTTTTACTGCCTGCAGCGCATGCCTGTGGCCGAGTTCACCGCCACCATCATGCTCACGCCCTTGGTGCTCACTGCTCTGGCCCGCTTTGTCATGAAGGAACAAGTCTCGCCGCTGCGCTGGCTCATGGTGGTGGGCGGGCTGATCGGGGCATTGCTGGTCATCCGCCCAGGCGGGCAGGTCGACAGCTCGGTCGGCTGGATGGCGCTCACGGTGGTGCTGACTTACGCCGTGTTTCAGGCCGTGACCAGCCACATGACGCGCACCGAAGACCCGGCCGTGATGCAGCTCTACACCGGTTGGGTGGGTTGGGCCGTGAGCACGCTGCTGGTTTTCAACGCTTGGGTCACGCCGCAAAGCCTGCAGGAATGGGGGCTGCTGCTCTTGGTAGGTCTGGCCGCCACGCTGGGCCAATACCTGCTGATCGTGGCTTTTTCCAAAGCCCCAGCCTCGGTGGTCTCGCCTTTTCTCTACACCGCAGTGGGCTTTTCCACGCTCATGGGCTGGTGGCTGTTTGACCACATCCCAGACGCGCTGGCCCTCACGGGCATGGGCTTGGTGGTGTTGTGCGGCGTGGTGTCGGCGCGTGTTCAAGGCGCACGCAAAACCTGAGCGCTCAGAGTTGGGGTGTGATGAATGGCGCCACGGCCGACCATTGCACCGGGGCCTTGAATGTCAGGGCTTGCTCGGTGAACGGGTGCACAAAGGCCAGCTCTTGCGCGTGCAGCAGCAAGCGGGGGCTGAGTGCCTTGATCTCTGGCGGCGCGTACAGCGAGTCGCCCAACATGGGGTGGCCCATGCTTTGCATGTGCACGCGCAGCTGGTGGGTGCGGCCTGTGACGGGCTCGAGCTCAATCAGGCTGGCGCTGTTGCTGGTTTGCAGCGCACGCCAGCGGCTGCGGCTGGCTTTGCCATCGGGATGGATGATGTGCAGCGGGCGGCGTTCCCAGTCGAGCAGGATGGGGCCTTCGATGGTGCGCCAGCCGCCTTCGTCTGGCAACTCAGCTGCTTGGGTTTGTTCTGGCTGCCCAGTGACGACCGCCACGTAGCGTTTTTTGACCTGGCGCGTTTCAAACAGCTTGCTCAGGCGGCGCTGGGCTTCGATGCCTCGGGCCATGAGCAGCAGGCCCGAGGTGTCTTGGTCCAAGCGGTGCACGATCAGGGCGTCGGGGTAGCGGTCTTGCACCCGTTTGGACAGGCAATCTTGCTTGTCTGGGCCACGACCAGGCACCGACAACAAACCGCTGGGTTTTTCCAGCACCAGCAGGTGCTCGTCTTCGTGGATCGGGATCATGCAGGGCAGGCCAGGCGAGCAGTGCGCGCAGCCGAAAAAATCACTTGTCTTTGACCTTGCCGCGTGGGGCCACAAAGGTGGTTGGGGCCATGGGACGGTCGGACGTGAAGGTCTTGGGGGGCGCGGTGTCCTTCTTTGGCTTCTTGGCCATTTTGTTGCTGCGTTGTTCGCCTTTGGCCATGTTCGTTCCTTGGGTTGACATCCCGGCTTGGGAAGCCCTTGATGTTAAAGCACAAAGCCGCAGAATCTGCGGCTTTGTGGGGGTATCAAGCCTGCCCGCCATCAGCGGGCGTGACCTTTATTTGACTTCGGTCACGAACTGCGCTGTGGGGCGGCGCACTTTTTTCAGGTTCGCCAGCCAATCGCCTTCGGCTGCGCGGTAACCCAGCGGCACGATGACCACGCTGCGCAGGCCGCGAGCGCTCAGGCCCAAAATTTCGTCCACGGCTTTGGGGTCAAAACCTTCCATCGGCGTGGCGTCCACTTCTTCGAAAGCGGCGGCGATCAAGGCAGCGCCCAAGCCGATGTAAGCCTGACGCGCCGCGTGTTCGTAGTTCACCTCGGGCGTGCGGGCTGGGTAATTTTTCAACAACATCTGGCGGTAGTTTTCCCAGCCTTCGTTGGTGCCGCCGCGCTGCGCGTTGGTCATGTCAAACATCATGTTGATGCGCTCGGCCGTGTAGTTGTCCCATGCGGCAAACACCAGCAGGTGCGAGCCGTCGGTGATCTGGCCCTGGCCCCAAGCCTTGGGCTTAATCTGCTCGCGCACGGCGGGGTTGGTCACCACGAAGATTTCGAAAGGCTGCAGACCGCTGGAGGTGGGAGCCAAGCGGGCGGCTTCGACGATGCGGTCGACTTTGTCTTGCGGCACGACCTTGGTCGGGTCCATTTTTTTGCAGGCATAGCGCCATTCGAGTTTGTTCAGCAAGTCAGACATGAGGGTTCCCTAGGGGGTTGAAAGATGCGCGATTGTGCAGGAAGACGCGGGACAGCGGTGTTGCGTTGGCGCAAGGCAATGGCCTGGGCTCAGACTTGCTGCCAAGTTCCGGTGGGCAGGCTATCCAGGTTGTAGGGTCCCACGGCGGTGCGGATCAAGCGCAGCGTGGGCAAGCCCACCGCCGCGGTCATGCGCCGCACCTGCCGGTTGCGTCCTTCTCGGATGGTCAATTCCAACCAAGATGTGGGAATGCTCTGTCGTTCGCGAATCGGTGGGTTGCGTGGCCACAGGTCGGCAGGCGGTTGTACCGCACGGGCGCGGGCGGGCAGGGTGGGGCCGTCGTTGAGCGTCACGCCCCGGGCCAAGGCGGTCAGCGCTTGGTCGCTCACCACGCCCTCCACCTGCACCAAATAGGTTTTCTCCATCTTGAAACGCGGGTCGGCAATCCGGGCTTGCTCCTTGCCATCGTCGGTCAGCAGCAGCAGTCCTTCGCTGTCGGCGTCCAGGCGGCCTGCCACATAAACGCCCGGCAGGTCGATGTGGTCCTTGAGCCCCTGCCAGCGCCCTTCGGGGGTGAACTGGCTGAGCACGCCATAGGGCTTGTTGAAACGGATCAGCATGGGCAGGCAAGTCTTGTCATCGAGCTTTGAGCGTATCAGGTCGGTTAGCATCGACCGGATGAGCACCCAATACGAATGCCTGAAAAGCCCCGACCTTTACGCCGAGGCCTTTGGCATCGCCCCGCCCGCAGCCCTGCTGGGCAAAGAAGTCTGGCCGCGCCAGCCGGGTTTTTTCATTCGCAAAACGTTTGTGGCGGCAGAACAAGGTCTGGAGCCAGCCCCTGAAACCGCTACAGAGCCTGAAGCGGGCGCCGCTCCCGTTTCAGCCCCCGCCAGTCCCTTGGTGATGGAATTGGCCCAAGGCCAATTTGGTCTGGTGCCCACTTGGGTCAAGTCGGCGTCTGACGCCAAACTGCGCTCTACAAAGTTGGCCGTGACCCGTTATGAAACCATGAGCACCGCCACGGCCACGCGCGAGACCTGGCTCAAAGGCCAGCGCTGCATCATCCCGATGCAAGCCTTTTTCGAAGACGACTGGCGCAGCCGCAAAGCCGTGCCCACACGCATTGCACGGGTGGATGGCAAACCCATGGGGGTGGCGGGATTGTGGGAGCGCTGGACCCAAGGCGATGAAGACATCATCAGCTTCACACTGCTCACGGTGAACGCCAACAGCCACGCTTTGATGAACCGTTATGGCCAAAACGGCAATGAAAAACGCATGCCTGCGATCTTGAACGAAGGCGGCTACGGTGCTTGGCTCAGCGCCCCGCTTGAAAAAGCCCGCGAGTTCATGCGGGCCTACCCGGCCAACTTGCTGTTGGCCAATCCGGTTCAAAAGAAATAAGAGGTGCAGGTCAAGTCAGCACGATCCGCACTGACGTACAGGCTCAGACCAAGCGAGCCCGATGCCTTGAAATCTGCAAGCGAACTTGCACAGGTGCCGTGCCGCCCAAGGTGTTGCGGGCATTCAGCGAGCCTTGCAGGCTGAGCGGCCCGAACACCTCGGCTTCGATGCGGCTGTCAAACTTTTGCAGGGTTTCCAGGGGCAGCTCTGACAAGTCCACGCCAAGGCCCTGTGCGGTCTTGACCGCGTGGGCCACCACTTCGTGCGCGTCACGGAAGGGCAGGCCTTTTTTGACCAGATAGTCGGCCAAGTCGGTGGCCGTGGCGTAGCCCTTTTTCACGGCGGCTTCCATGGCGGCGGCGTTGACGGTGATGCCGCCCTCTTTTTGGCCTGTGGCGGGGTTGACCTGACCGCCGACCATTTCACTGAAGATGCGCAGCGTGTCTTTGAGGGTGTCTACCGTGTCAAACAACGGCTCTTTGTCTTCCTGGTTGTCCTTGTTGTAGGCCAGGGGCTGGCCCTTCATCAGGGTGATCAGGCCCATCAGGTGGCCGACGACGCGGCCAGTTTTGCCGCGTGCCAATTCGGGCACATCGGGGTTTTTCTTCTGCGGCATGATCGACGAGCCGGTGGTGAATCGGTCGGCAATGCGCACAAAACCAAAGTTCTGGCTCATCCACAAAATCAATTCTTCTGAGAAGCGGCTGATGTGCACCATGCACAGGCTAGCCGCGGCGGTGAATTCGATCGCAAAGTCGCGGTCGCTCACGCCGTCCAGGCTGTTTTGGCAGACCTGTGCATTGCCGTGTTCGTCGACCATGCCCAGGGTGCGCGCCACGCGCTCGCGGTCCAGCGGGTAGGTGGTGCCGGCCAAGGCGGCGCTGCCCAGGGGCAGGCGGTTGGTGCGGCGGCGCACGTCGCTCATGCGCTCGGCATCGCGGCTGAACATTTCCACATAAGCCAGCAGGTGGTGCGCAAAGCTCACGGGCTGGGCCACTTGCAGGTGGGTAAAGCCGGGCAGGATGACTTCAACGTTTTGCTCGGCCACATCGACCAGTGACTTTTGCAGGTCGGCCAGCAACTCGATGATCAGGTCCATCTCGCTGCGCAGCCACAGGCGCACGTCGGTGGCCACTTGGTCATTCCGGCTGCGGCCGGTGTGCAGGCGCTTGCCGGCGTCGCCCACCAGCT
Organism: Comamonadaceae bacterium; assembly: GCA_947458305.1. Classification (GTDB taxonomy): domain Bacteria; phylum Pseudomonadota; class Gammaproteobacteria; order Burkholderiales; family Burkholderiaceae_C; genus Limnohabitans_A. Next base: position 6,990 of record CANGZO010000046.1, on the reverse strand, counting down.
GGGTCAGTCGGGCTTCGATGTTCAGGTGCACGTCTTCCAGGTCGAGCTTCCACTCAAAAGCGCCGGATTCGATCTCTTGCGTGATCTGCGCCATGCCGCGCTGGATGTCGGCCAGGTCGCTGGCCGCGATGATCTTTTGTGCGGCCAGCATCTCGGCGTGGGCCAGGCTGCCGGTGATGTCGGCCTGCCACAGGCGCTTGTCGAAGAACACGCTGGCGGTGTAGCGCTTGACCAACTCGCTCATGGGTTCAGAAAAAAGCGCGGACCAGGCTTGGGATTTGGTGTCGAGTTGGTTTGTCATAGGTGGGGGATTTTATCGGGCGGCAAGCCGCAGCCCTAAAACCGACGGCGAATCCAAATGTTCAGCCTGTATGGCGCAGTTCCGCCGCGATCCCTTGGATCGGGATGTGGATAGCGCGCTGCACAGGCTCGTCGGCCTTGCCTTGGCGATAACGCCGGATCAACTCAAGCTGCAGGGGTGTCAATTTCCCTTGACATCATGCTAGCATCGCCAGAAGAGACAAATGACCCCCTTGATTTCATTTGGATGGGATCAAAATTTTTTTCAGGAACCCTGCTGTGACCGAGACCACTCAACCCTCTATCGTCATCGCCACCCGTGAGAGCCGTTTGGCTTTGTGGCAAGCCGAACATGTCAAATCCTTGCTCGAGGGGCTGGGCTGCACGGTCAAGTTGTTGGGCATGACGACCCAGGGCGACCAGATTTTGGATCGCAGCTTGTCCAAAGTGGGCGGCAAGGGCTTGTTCGTCAAGGAGTTGGAGGTGGCGCTGCAAGAGGGTCACGCCGACATCGCGGTGCACTCGCTCAAAGACGTGCCCATGGACATGCCCGAGGGCTTTGAGCTGGCCTGCGTGATGGAGCGTGAAGATCCCCGCGATGCTTGGGTGTCGTCGCAATATGCCCGCCTGGAAGACTTGCCGCCAGGCGCGGTGGTGGGTACATCGAGCCTGCGCCGCACGGTGCTGCTGCGGGCCCTGCGCCCCGACTTGAAGATCGAGCCCCTGCGCGGCAACTTGGACACGCGCCTGCGCAAACTCGACGAAGGCCAGTATGCGGGCATAGTGCTGGCGGCAGCGGGCCTCAAGCGTCTGGAGATGAGCGAGCGGATTCGCCATATTTTTGAAACCGATCAAATGCTGCCCGCTGCAGGGCAGGGCGCTTTGGGCATTGAAATCCGCAGTGACCGGGCCGATTTGCGCGCCCTGCTGGCGCAGCTGGCCGATGCGCCATCTTGGCGGCGCGTGGCGGCCGAGCGCGCGGTGAGCCGCGCCATGGGCGGCAGCTGCTCCATGCCTTTGGCCGCGCACGCGACCATCGAGGGCGGGGTGCTCAAGCTGCAAGCGGCCTGGGGCGACCCGGAGGGCGCGACCACCTTGGTCACGGCCGATGCGCAAGCCAGCACCGATGGCCTGCAGGCCGCTGAGGCGCTGGGCCTGAGCGTGGCGCAAGCTTTGCGCGACGGCGGAGCGCATTGAGGCCGAGCGCTGACATGGCGCAGGCCCCCTTGACAGCTTCGGAAGATGCCCCACGGGTGATCGTCACCCGCCCTGAGCGTGAAGCGCAAGCATGGGTTCATGCTTTGCAGGCCTTGGGCGTGCCCAGTGAACCGCTGCCCTTGATTGAAATTGCCGGTTTGCAAGACCCGTCGCCCTTGACGAGCGCTTGGCAAGCCGTGCCCCAGTATTTGGCGGTGATGTTCGTCAGTGCCAACGCTGTGCGTCACTTCATGGCAGCGCGACCGGCTGGCTTGCTGATTCAACCATGCCGAGCTTGGTCGACGGGGCCGGGTACCAGGGCGGCTTTGCTGGCGGAGGGCTGGCCAGCTGAGTTGATCGACTCCCCTGATGAGAGCGCGCCGCAATTTGACTCGGAAGCCTTGTGGGACTTGGTTGCCCCTCGCGTGATCGGCGCAAGCCAGGCCATTGACTTGGCAGGCGCCAAGACCGCTGTGCAGGCTCAAGCGGTGGTGTTGATCGTGCGCGGTGCCGACGCGTATGGCCAGATGGCTGGGCGTGACTGGCTGGCCTTGCAGATGGCATCAGCGGGCATTCAGGTGCTGCAGACGGTGGCGTATGTGCGCCGTGCTCCCCGCCTCAGCGAGGTGCAACAAAATCGGGCAAGACAAGCCATGAGCGACGGCAGCCGGTGGTTGTTCAGCAGTTCAGAGGCAGCGCAGCACCTGCTGCAGGCCTGCCCGGAGTTGAATCTGGATCGGGCCAAAGCCTTGGCCACCCACCCGCGCATTGCCCTCCGATTGAAGCAATCGGGCTGGTCGTGTGTTGATTTGGTTCCGGCAGAGCTGAAGGCGCAGGCGCAGTCTATAAAATCCTTGGCATGACACCCCCCTCAGCAGACCTTCCAGACACCCAGCCCGCCAGCGAGCCGCTTGTTTCTGGCGCAACACCCGCCGTGCAGCGCGCTGGTTGGGTCGTGATTTTGTTGGGCACTTTGGCCTTGCTGGCCCTTTTGTCCTCTGTTTTTTTGTGGCAAAAACTCTCACGCATTCAAGAGCAGTTGGCCCGTCAGAGTGCCGACTCTGGGGTTCAGGCTTTGGAAGCCAAGACGTGGGCCAAACAAGCCCAAGAAACTGTGAAAGACAGCGCGGCCAGAGTTGCGCTCTTGGAGGCACGGTTGGCTGAAGTGGCCTTGCAGCGCACCCAACTGGAAGACTTGATGCAAAGCCTGTCGCGTTCTCGCGACGAGAATTTGTTGGTCGATATCGAGTCGGCACTGCGCATCGCCCAGCAGCAAGCGCTGATGACCGGCAGCACCGAACCCTTGGTCGCTGCGCTGCAGTCGGCTCAAAAGCGGGTGCAGCGCACGGCGCAACCGCGCTTGATGCCTCTGGCGCGCACTTTGGAGAAAGATCTGGAGCGCATCAACAGCTTGCCAGGCTTTGACTTGCCGGGCTTGATGCTCAAGCTCGACGAAGGTGTCGCTTTGGTTGACGGTCTGGTGCTGGCCAACGATGCCACGTCCCAGCAAAGCCGACTGAGCCAACAGACCGAACCCATGGCCAATGCCACGCCGATGTCTTGGTGGATGGCCGGTTTGACACGAATGGGCGATGAGTTCAAGAGTTTGCTGCGGGTCAGCCGGATTGACGCACCAGAGGCCGCCTTGTTGTCACCAGAGCAAGCCTTTTTCGTGCGCGAAAACCTCAAGCTCAAGCTGCTCAATGCCCGTCTGGGTCTGCTGGCGCGTCAAAAAGACGGTGTGCGTGCCGACCTTCATGCCTCGGCCATTTTGGTCCGGCGTTATGCCGAGCCGCAATCGCGTCGCACCACCCAGTTGTTGCAGCTGTTGGAGCAAACCACGGAACAAGTGCGAACGGCCGAGGTGCCCCGCATCGAGGCTTCTTTGACAGCCCTCAGCACCGCTTCGGCTGGAAGGTAAATCAGCATGCGTGCAGCTTTGTGGCTCATCATTTTGTTCGCCTTGGCAGCTGCTGGTGCTTGGCTTGCGGGAAACAACCAAGGCACGGTGAGTTTGTTTCTTTATCCGCACAGGGTGGACATCTCTCTGAACCTGGCGTTCTTGATGGTTTTTTCGGTGGTTTTGCTGGTGATTTTGGCCCAGCGTGCACTGGAGGCTTTTCTTTCCTTGCCCCAAAAGGCCCAGCGCTGGCGCTTGCAACAAAAAGAAAGGGCCAGCCACGCCGCGTTGCTCGATGCGATCGGACATTTCATGGCGGGCCGATTTTTGCGAGCCCGCAAGTCGGCCGAGCAAACTTTGAACAAAGAGGCTTTGCTGGCGGCTGCGGGCGTTCACTTGGAGCATGCCGCCGCATTGCGGACTTTGGCGCACATCATGGCCGCCGAGGCCAGCCATGCCCTGCAAGACAAAGTGCAGCGTCAACAGCATCTGGAACTGGCGTTGGCCCAGGCCACCCAAAGCCAGGGCAGCGAGGGTCAAACTTTGTTGGAAGGTTCTCTGTTGCGATCGGCGCGCTGGTTGTTGGACGACCGGGATGCCGCTGCCAGTTTGGAACAACTCAAAGCATTGCCAAATGCCGCGAGCCGGCGCATGGTGGCCATGCGTCTGCAGCTCAAGGCTTCGCGCTTGGCAGGGCAACCTGGACAAGCGCTGGAGACCGCTACATTGCTGGCCAAGCACAAGGCGTTTTCGCCAACTGCGGCCGAAAGCTTGGTGTCTCGCTTGGTCTTGGAGTTGATTTCGCACACGCATGACGCCGATGCCTTGCAGCGCACTTGGCTGCGCTTGACCCCAGCGCAGCGCTTGATGCCCGCAATCGCGGCTGAGGCGGTTTTGCGTTGGTTGAAATTAGGGGGGGCTCCAGCCACGGCCCGTTCTTGGTTGCAAGACTTGTGGGGGCCCATGCAATCGGCGCGTTCGAATTGGTCACCAGACCAGTTGCTCAGGGTGGTGCAAGCCTTTGACGCTTGCTTGCCCGGTGTCGATGCCGCAGACGCGTTTGACTGGCTTTCACGCCTGGAGGCTGCGCAGCAGGCCCAGCCCAGAGCCGCCCATTTGCAATACTTGGCTGGCATGCTTTGCTTGCGACACCGCCTCTGGGGTAAAGCCCAAGGCCTGTTGAGTCAAGCCTCGAAGAGTCTGCAGAGTCCAGCGCTCCAGCGAAATGCTTGGATGGCACTGGCCGAACTGGCTGAGCAACGCCAAGATGCTGCCGAGGCCGCAGCCGCCTGGAAGCAGGCTGCCCAGTGCGCAGCAATTTGATCGGGCAACCCCACGCCTGATGCGTGCGTAGCCTGAAGCCTTTGTAAAGGGATTAGCCAAAAAAACCGGGCCATTCAGGCCCGGTTTTTTGTGGGTTCAGAACACCCGTACCCTGATCAGAAGGGCACCTTCAAGGTGTTCAGGTCTTTGCGCGTTTCCACCAAGACCAAGGGGCCTTCATCGAGCACCACGGCTGGAGGACGCTCGCGAGGCACGCGCACCGGTTTGGGTTCTGCCGCGATGGCCGCTTGGACGGCCGCCACTTTGGCAGCATCAGAGTTGACCCAAACCAAACCCGACGATTGGGCGAGTTGCGCCAAGGCATCGATGGGCAGATCGAAGCTGCCCACGGTCGGCAGTCCTTTGGCAGGGGCTGCTGTCGTTGTGGCTGCGGTCGGTGCAGGGGCCTCGGTCCTTGCAGTGGCAACAGGGGTGGCGTTCACAGGTGCCGAGACCGGTGTGGGTGCAGGTGCATTGGCAGGTGCCTCTGCTGCCACCGTTGTGGAGGGCGCAGCGGCTGGGGCCATCGTTGCAGCTTCGGGGCTCACTTGGGGTGCTGGGTCCGATGCTGTTGTCGAAGGCGCTGGCGCAGCTGAAGCTTGTGCACGCTCAAAGTAAGAACGGCCCGCTGGTCGCTCCTCGGTTTGCGCAGGCGCTGGTGAGTCAGTCTGTGCAGCAGCGTCGGCCTGGCCTTCTTCTGTGGCGTTGTCTTGGCGTGTTTCACCATTGCGTTCGCGTCGATCACGGCCATAACGGTCGCGTGAACGACGTTCACGACGCTCGCCGGTGTTCTCGGTGCTGTTTGCGCCTTCGGCTGCTGGGTTGCTTTCCAAGGCATCCGCTGTGTTGGCAGTTGCGTCGGAACCATTCAGTTCAGTGGCCGATGCATTGGCTTGGCGACGTTCGCTGCGGTCGCCGCGTTCACGACGACCATCACCGCCACGCTCACCTCGTTCCCGGCGACCCTCACGCGGCGCACGTTCTTGGCGCACTTCGGTGCCCTCGGCGTTGAGCTCTGACGGTGCATCGGCTCGGGCTTCTGCGCGTGTGTCGTTGCGAGCTTCAGCACGGTTTTCGCCACGGGTTTCAGATCGACCATCGCGACGGCCCTCGCGCGCGGGGCGCTCTCCGCGTTCAGTGCGCTCACCGCGTTCTGCACGTTCACCACGTGCGGGTCTTGCTTCACTATCGCGGCTTTCGATGCGTCCTTCGCTGCGGCGACCGCCTTCGCGGGGAGCCCGAACCTCGCCAGTGGCAGCTTCGCTGCGCTCACCACGGCGACCGTCTCGTCCACCGCGGCGGCCATCGCCACGGTTGCCATCGCGGCCCCCTTCACGCCCACCCTCACGGCGAGCCTCGCGTGCCTTGTCTTCTTTTTTGTCTGTGCTTGCAGGTGCAGATTCAGAAGGCGTGCCGCTGAACAAGTTTTTCAACCATCCAAAGAAGCCACCGCTGGCCGCTGCTGCAGGCACTGGGGCCGGAGCGGGCGCAGGCATTTTGGCGTTGGTTTTGGGCGCTGGAGCCTCTGCTTTGACAGGAGCCACAGGCGCAGGTGCATCGGGCAGCACCCCTTTGATGACCGGGGTCTGCTTGTTGGTGGGCTCTTGTGAGCGGCGCGTCACGGTGGTGGCGTCTTCAATCTCTTCGGCCATCTTGTAGCTGGCTTCGATGCGGTCTAGGCGCGGGTCGTCGTGCTTCAAGCGCTCAAGCTTGTAGTGCGGCGTTTCCAGCGACTTGTTGGGCACCAGCAGCACGTTGATCCGTTGCTGCAACTCGATCTTGGCGATCTCGGAGCGCTTTTCGTTGAGCAGGAAAGACGCGACTTCGACGGGCACTTGGGCGTGCACGGCAGCGCTGTTGTCCTTCATGGACTCTTCCTGGATGATGCGCAGGATCTGCAGCGCCGAGCTTTCGGTGTCTCGGATGTGGCCAGCGCCGCCGCAACGTGGGCAGGGAATCGAAGCGCCTTCGCTCAGGGCGGGTTTGAGGCGCTGGCGGCTCATCTCCAGCAAGCCGAACTTGCTGATCGAGCCAAACTGCACGCGGGCACGGTCCTGGCGCAGCGCGTCGCGCAAGCGGTTTTCCACCTCGCGGCGGTTCTTGGCCTCTTCCATGTCGATGAAGTCGATCACGATCAGGCCACCCAGATCGCGCAAGCGCATCTGACGGGCCACTTCGTCGGCGGCTTCCAGGTTGGTGCGGGTGGCGGTTTCTTCGATGTCACCGCCCTTGATGGCGCGGGCCGAGTTCACGTCCACCGACACCAAAGC
>CANGZO010000045.1 GCA_947458305.1 Comamonadaceae bacterium | reverse complement strand
TGTTGGGAAAGCTGGCAGCAAATGAGCAGGCGGTCGGGGTTGGCAAGCACCTTCATCAATTCGCAGGCGCGTTCAGCAGCGGCCTGCATGTCTTGGAGATCGAGTGTGTCGGTGGTCATGGGTACGGGCTCTTGCCAGAGCTTTCAGTAACGGCGATGACCATACTTTATTGACAAACAATATATTTGTCAATAGACTATCTAAAACTTAACTGAAAGGATCGTTCCATGACCACCCATACGCTGAAGCCCCAAGTCCACGGCATCTTTGACTCAGCCACTTGGACGGTAACTTACGTCGTCCACAATGGCCCGGGCTCGGCCGCCGCCATCATCGACTCCGTGCTGGACTACGACCACAAGTCCGGGCGCACCCGCACCACCTCGGCCGACAAGGTGATTGACTTCGTGAAGGCCAACGAGCTGCAGGTGCAATGGATCCTGGAGACCCATGCGCACGCCGACCACCTGAGCGCTGCCCCATACCTGAAGCAAAAGCTTGGAGGGAAGATCGGCATCGGCGACCAGATCACGCGTGTGCAGAAGGTGTTCAAGGGCATCTTCAATCTGGAGCCCGAATTTCGACTGGATGGTTCGCAATTCGATGCGCTGCTGAAGGACGAGGAAGAGTTCCGCATTGGCGAACTCACAGCACGCGTCATGGCGGTGCCAGGCCACACGCCCGCTTGCGTGGCATACCAGGTCGGCGATGCGGTGTTCGGGGGCGACACCTTGTTCATGCCCGACGTGGGTACGGCCCGCTGTGACTTCCCCGGTGGCGACGCCAGGACGCTGTATGCGTCCATAGGCAAGATGCTGAGCCTGCCGTCCGAGACGCGGCTGTTCATGTGCCACGATTACCCGCCTAACAACCGCCCGGTGGCGTTTGAAACGACTGTAGCCGAGCAGCGGGCGAAGAACATCCATGTGCACGACGGTATCAGTGAGGCCCAGTTTGTGGAGATGCGCACCCAGCGAGATGCCACGCTGGAGATGCCCGCGCTGATTTTGCCGGCGGTGCAGATCAACATCCGCGCTGGCGAGATGCCGCCCAAGGAAGCAAACGGCACAGCCTACGTCAAGATACCGATCAACGCGCTGTAAGACAGGCACGGGCCTCGTTGCTGGCGGGCCGAGCCATAAGCTGACGCCTCAGCGTTAAAGGGCCTTGCGCCCCTGCGCCATGCGCTCCTCCAAGTAGGGGCCGTAAAAGTCGGGCAAATAGCCGCCTTCCATGCGATCTGCCACTTCTTTGCCTTGGGGGCCAAAAAAGAGCAACGTGGGTGCGATGGACACTTTCCAGGCTCGGGCCAATTGGTCGTGCGTGACGCGTTTGCCCCCGAAATCGACCACCGCTTGGGCACTGCGCATATCGACCTGCACGATGACGGTGCCTGTTTTGTGCATGGGGGAGAGATGGCTGTGCCGGGCTTGGCGGCAAAACGCACAGCCGTCCAAGCTGACCATGACCACCAAGGGTTGCTTGTTTTGAATCGCTCGGGCCAACTCTTCTGGCAAAGATTGCGCTGCAGGCAGTGTGGCGGGGCTGCGTTGGGCGAGCGCGGGTCCCAACCCCAGTGCCAAGCCAGCCATGACCAAACAGTCACGCCTGCGCCATCCAGAAATTTGTGACAAAGAAGGTACAGATGGCATGGATTTGAGAAAGTGGAAAATAACGGGTTTTGTGTTTGACACCCGACCAAACCGCTACGCAGCCAGGAAAAAAATGATGAATTGTTGGAGAAGTCCATGAATCTCGCAAGCTTGCTCGACACTTGGGGTGACACGAATGTACTGGCCTTAGCGGGAGCCTTGGTGGGTTTTATTTTTGGCTTTGCCGCACAACGCAGCCGATTTTGCACGCGGGCCGCTGTGATCGATTTCTGTGAAGGACGAACGCGAGAGCGTCTCAGCGTTTGGTGGTTGGGTTTCGGGGCTTGCCTGGTGGGTGTTCAGGCTTTGGTGTTCTTGGGAGGACTCAAACCTGCAGACGCACGGTACATCGCCATGCCGGGCAGTATTTCGGGTGCGGTCCTAGGAGGCTTGTTTTTTGGCATGGGCATGATCCTGACCCGCGGCTGTGCCAGCCGTTTGCTGATTTTGTCGGCCAGTGGCAATTTGCGAGCTGTGTTGACGGGTTTGGTTTTTGCGGTGACCGTTCAGACCAGTATTTCTGGATGGCTGGCGCCGGTTCGTAAAGCCGTGCTGGGATGGTGGCCAGTGGATGGTGGTCCGTCGCGCGACTTGTTGCACATCACTGGGCTTGGCGCAACGGGCGGGCTGGCTCTGGCTCTGTTGGCGCTGGCGACAGGTTTTTACTTTTTCTTCAAAACACATCCCCAGCGCTGGGGCTTGGCCGCATGGGCTCTGATCACGGGATTGAGCATTGCTCTGGGCTGGGGCTTGACCCAGGCCATCGCTTCAACATCGTTTGAAGCCATTCAAATCCAAAGCCTGAGCTTCAGCAGCGCCTCGGCAGAAATGTTGATGCGGGTTTTGTCCAGTGCCACATCACCCAGCGTGGGGTTTGATGCCGGGATGTTGCCCGCCACTTTTGTTGGTGCTTTGTTGGGCGCCGTGGTGGGTGGTGAATTCAAGTTTGAGGGCTTCAAAACCGAAAACAAACTGGGCCATTACCTGACGGGTGCCGTGCTCATGGGCTTTGGAGCGGTGCTGGCCACTGGCTGTACTGTGGGCGCTGGCTTGACGGGTGGCGCGATTTTTTCCCTCACCGCTTGGCTCACGCTGATCGCCATTTGGTTTGGCGCCGCCGCGGCTTGGCGCTTGCATCGCACCATGGGCTGGGCCATTTAGTCAAAAAAAACGCCGCAAGTCCGAAGACTGCGGCGTTGGGGTCACGGGGTTTGAATCATCAAGCCAGGGTGTCGGCCCAGATGTTTTGCGCCCAAGACAAGGCGTAGATGCCTTCCAGTTCATTGGGGGCGCTCGACAAGCCACCCGATCCGGGCACCGTCACCATGGTCTTTTGTGCAGCGTCATAACGGTGCACACTGGCCACGTGAACCACCTCTTTGCTGTTCACAAAGCTGTAGCAGGTGTTGTTGTAAACCGGCATGTTGTTGACTTCCTTGCCCATCAACAAGGCCACCACGGCAGCGGCACAGGTCTTGCCATGCTGGTTGGCCATGTGGCCTGATTTGGGCATACCAGGCGCCGCCAGGATGGAGTCACCCAACACGTGCACATTCTTGGCCACTTTGGATTCAAAGGTCAAAAAGTCCACCTCGCACCAGCGCTTGTTGGCTGTAGCCAAACCTGCGTTGGCGGCAATGTCTCCAGCGCGCATGCTCGGAATCACATTCAACACGCTGGCCTTGATGTCTTCGTTGAACTCGAACTTCAAGGTTTTGTTGGCCACATCCACATCGGTCACGTTGTGTTTGCCACGGTACTCGATGATGCCCTTGTAGCGTTCAGACCAGGCCCTCTTAAACAGAGCGCCCTTGGATGTCACGTCGTCATTGGCATCCAAAATCAGCACTTTGCTCTTGGGTTTGGCTCTGGTGAAATAGTCGGCCACTTGACAGGCGCGCTCGTAAGGGCCAGGAGGGCAGCGGTAAGGCGCCAAGGGAATGGACATGGCGAACACGCCACCATCGGGCATGGCTTCGAGTTGCTTGCGCAGGGTCAGGGTTTGCTCGCCGGCCTTCCAAGCGTGCATCACTTGCTCTTTGGCGCCAGCCCGGTTCATGCCGGGCAGCGTCTCCCACATGAAGTCCACACCGGGCGAGACGATGAGGCGGTCATAGCTCAGCTCAGTGCCGCCCGCCAGCTTGACGATGCGCTTGTCGGCGTCAATGGTGTTGACGCGGTCCTGGATGACCTTGACGCCATGGCGCTTGGTCAGGTTGTCATAAGGGGTGGTGATGTCGGCCATCGTCTTGCTGCCGCCGAGCACCAAGTTTGAGATGGGGCAGGAGATGAAGGCACTGCTGGGCTCCACCAAGGTGACCTGAATCTTCTTGTCAGACCACATGCGCAGGTATTTGGCTGCCGTGGCACCCGAATAACCGCCACCGATGACCACCACTTTAGGCCCACTGCCACCACCGATGGTGGCACAACCCGAAACCATGCCCATGGCACCCAAAGCGGAGCCGGTTTGTAAAAAATGACGACGTTGCATGACTGTTTTCCTTATCGTTTTTGGGCAGCGAAATAGCCTGCGATCGCGGCAATTTGCTCATCGGTATAGCCCTTGGAGAGCTGGTGCATGATGGTGGCGGCGGGCACGCGACCGGCTTTGTAGTCCAACATTTTTTTGATCATGTCATCCTTGTTCGATCCTGCCAGGGAAATCATGCCCGGCTGAGCTCGGCCATCGGTGCCGTGGCAGGCAGCACAAGAAGCTGCCAAGCTGCGGGCTTGAAGCGGATCAATCTGGGCATTGGCCAAGCCCGAAAGTGCAAGCCAGGAGGCTGCAGTCAAAAGGTGTTTCATCTTCATGGGTTTTCCTGGAAAAAATCAATGGGTTGCCGGTATTTCAACCAAGCAGCTCGGGGACTCAGTTACACAAAAAATGGGTTTAACCAGCATGAGGGCACCTCAAGCAGTTTCAATTTCATTCGCTTCTCCTTGAGTAAGGTGCATGAACCGCATTCTTTGATTCACTGCGTTGCGCTTTCAATCTGGCCGCAAACCGCTCGACACAAGGTCACGACCTGCTCGTTGATGATGCGGTAATAAATTTGTACACCATCACGTCGTTTGCCCACCACACCAGCTTGGTAAAGCGTGTTCAGGTGCTGCGACATATTGGGCTGGGTGGTGTCGATTTCGGCCAACAACTCGCCGACGTTTTTCTCGGCGTTGCACAGGGCACTGATGATGCGCAGCCGCATGGGCGCAGACATCACCCGAAACACCTCTGCGGCTTTTTCAAAGACTTCTTCAGAGTCAGTCAAAACGCTGTCGTCAACTGGGGCTTTGGCGGGCATAGGGTGGTTTAGATGGGGGTCAGTGTGGGTTTCTCAGAATTGTCCAATATCTGTGCGATGACTCTTTTTGAGGCCCGCCACCAACAGCTGCCGAGCAGCCGCCGCATGCGGGAATAACGAATTGTGGTCATTTTCAATAAACTTCAAACCATTGATTTGTTATTTGCTTATGCACAGATTCAGCTAAAGAAACAAAAATCTCAAAAGCGTCTGCCTCAGACCGCGTTCAGAGGAATCTTGAGATAAGCCACCCCATTGGCCTCGGCAGGGGGCATCTCACCCGCCCTGATGTTGATCTGCACCGCCGGCAGCATCAACACCGGCATGGCCAGCGTGGCATCGCGGGCGCTGCGCATGCGCACAAAGTCCGCTTCACCGATGCCGTCTTTGAGGTGAATGTTGGCAGCACGCTGCGCGGCCACGGTGGTCTCAAACTGGACCGCACGCCCGTCGGGCGGGTAATCGTGGCAAAGAAACAAGCGGGTTGGGGGTGGCAGACGCAAGATTTTTTGCACCGACGCGTACAAGGCTCTGGCATCCCCCCCGGGGAAATCGCACCGTGCCGAGCCCACATCGGGCATGAACAAGGTGTCGCCCACAAACACCGCATCGCCCACTTGGTAAGCCATACAAGCCGGGGTGTGACCGGGCACAGACAAGGCCTGCAATCGCAAATCACCCACCGACAAGGTTTCGCCATCGGCCAGCAGACGGTCAAACTGGCGACCATCCACCGCGAATTCAGGTTCCAAATTGAAGATGCCCTTGAATTCTTTTTGCACTGCCGTGATGCGGGCGCCCATGGCGGTTTGGCCGCCTAACTGGGCTTTCAAGTAAGGGGCAGCGCTCAAGTGATCGGCGTGGGCGTGGGTTTCCAAAATCCAAGCCACCTGCAGGCCCTGCTCGCGCACAAAATCGATCACCCGATCGGCCGAAGCCGTGCTGGTGCGGCCCGACTTGGGGTCGTAGTCCAGCACCGAATCGATGATGGCGCAGGCCGAACCGTCAGACGCAAACACCACATAGCTCACCGTTCCCGTGACAGGATCGAAGAAACCCTCGACCTGAGGCAAAACGGGCAATGGTGTGACGAGGCTCATGACAACAATCCTTGGGGTGAAGCAGCGCAGCGCATGCGCTGAAAAACAACGCCATTTATATCAGCCACCACCAATATCATGATCTGCATGGGGATTCACGCCGGTTTTCTTGTCTAAGATGTCCACATGACCCCCATCACTCCCCTCAGGCAACGCCTGTTCTTGATTCTGGAGTTACAAAGCCAGCAAGACCTAAGAGCCGCGCGGGTCTTTTCTTGGGTGTTGACCTTGATGGTGCTGAGCAACGTGCTGGCGGTGATTTTGGAGTCTGTGCCATCCATTGAGGCGCAGTACGGTCTCAGCTTGCAGCTGTTTGACCTGTTTTCGGTGGCTTTCTTCAGCATCGAATACCTGCTGCGCATCTGGACCGCCGCAGACCGCCCCCCCAAAAAGCACGCCACTGAAACACGCCGACGCCTGGCCTACGTCTTCAGTTTTCATGGCTTGGTTGATTTGTTGGCCATCCTGCCTTTCTTTTTGCAAGCCTTGTTACCGGGCCTGGATCTGCGCTTTTTGCGCATCATCCGAGTCATGCGCATTTTGAAGTTGTCGCATTACTCGACCGCACTCGAGGACCTCTTGGCCTCGATCTATGCAGAAAGAGACGCTTTTGTCTCTGCGCTCTACCTCTTGGTCTTGTCCATCCTGATCACCTCATGCTTGATGTACTTTGCCGAGCACGCTTTGCAGCCCGACAAGTTGGGCACCATCCCCGACGCCATGTGGTGGTCCATCGTGACCATCACCACCGTGGGCTATGGCGATGTCACACCCCTGTCGCCATGGGGCAAAGTGATTGGCGCATTCACCGCCTTATCGGGGATTTTCACAGCGGCGTTGCTCACAGGCATCGTGGCCTCGGCTTTTGCTGCGCGGGTGCGCACCCATGAACTGAAATTCACCACCGAAGTCGAGGAACTCCTCAAGGACGGCCATGTCGACGCCAAAGAGCAAAGGACCATTGAACATTTGCGCCACGAGTACAGCCTGACCGAAGAGCACGCCCGGGCCATCGTGCAGCAAATCCTAGAAGAAAAATCTCTGCTGAACGCCAAGCGCTAAGGGCCTAGGGTTGAACAGGTTCAACACCTGTTAGGGCTTTCAGACAGAGGGCTGGCGCAAAGTCCGGCTGAGCAAAATGACCGGGATCAAACCCACCAGAACCAAAGCCAATGAAGGCAGCGCAGCTTCACCCAATCGCTCGTCACGCGCCAATTGGTAAGCCACCACGGCCAGTGTGTCGCTGTTGAAGGGGCGCAGCACCATGGTGGCGGGCAGCTCCTTCATCACGTCCACAAACACCAGCAAGGCGGCGGCGATGGTCGTGCGCTGCAACAAGGGCGCGTGCACCCGGCGCATCAAGCCCCAGCCGGTCACGCCCAGCATGCGGGCCGAATCGTCCAGACTGCCGGGAATGCGGGCATAGCCGCTTTGTACCGACTGCAAAGCCACTGCACAAAAGCGCACCAGATACGCCCATACCAGACCCAAAGACGTGGCCGTGATCCAAGCACCAGCAGACGATGCGGGCCAGGTTTGTTGAATCCAACCCACGGGCAAAAGCAGACCAACCACCACCACCGCACCCGGAATGGCATAACCCAGGCCCACCAACTGGATGGCGCCCTGGCTGATGCGGTCGGCCCGGGTGCGCACGCTGAAAGCCAGCGCCAGCGCCACACCCACGGCCAGCACCGCCGTGATGGCGCCCAAGCGCAAGCTGGTCCAGGCCCACTGGCCAAAGCGCTCCCAGGGCATTTCGGTGGTCTCGCCCACAAAGGCCCTGAGCATGATGAGCACGGGCAACACAAAACCCAACACAACAGGCAAGCCACACACGCTCCAAGCCAGCACGCGGCGCATGCCGTGCAGCTGCACCGGCTGCGCTTCGGCCGAGCCCTGGCGCGAGCCGCGCCCTTGGTTGAAGCGCATGCGCTTTTGGGCGCGTTGCTCCAGCTGCAGCAAGACCACCACCACGGCCAAAAGCACCGTGGCCAGTTGGGCCGCGGCGATGCGGTTGTCCATGGACAGCCAGGCTTTGTAGATGCCCGCCGTGAAGGTCTGGATGCCGAAATAGCTGGACACACCAAAGTCGGCCAGCGTTTCCATGAGCGCCAGCGCCACCCCAGCCGCCACGGCGGGGCGGGCTAAAGGCAAGGCGATCTCGAGGATGCGGCGGGACAAAGGGGCGCCCAACAAGCGGGCCGCTTCCATCAAACCCGAAGCCCGCTCGACCAAAGCGGTGCGGGCCAGCAAATACACATAGGGGTAAAGCGAGAGCGTGAACACCAGCGCCGCGCCCCAGACGCTGCGCACATCGGGCCACAAGCGGCCTTGTAAACCCAGCGTCTCGCGCAAGGCCACCTGCAGCGGTCCGCTGAACTGCAAAAAGTCGGTGTAGGCATAAGCCACCACGTAGGCCGGCATGGCCAACGGCAGAAGCAGAAGCCACTCAAAAACGCCACGCCCCGGAAAATCAAACAGCGTGACCAAAGCCGCGGTGGCCAAACCCAACACCGTCACGCCCACCGCCACCATCAGGCACAAGCCCAGCGTGGTCAGCGCGTAATCGGGCAGCACGGTGGCAGCCATCTCGCGCAAGATGCTGGCGCTCTCACCGCTCCACTGCAGCCAGGAGCCGAGCACAGCCAAAACCGGCAAGGCCAAAGCCAGCGCCAGCAAAGCAAACAGCAAGGAAGGGAGGCCCGATAAACGGCGGGCCAAAGTGGTCAGCATAGGCGTGGATTGTAGGAGCGCAGACCAACCTGCCTACAATCCAAGCCATGTTTCTCGAACTGCGTCAACTGGACATCCGATACCCCGGCAGCACCGCACCCGCTGTGCACGGTGTGAACCTGAGCCTCAAGGTGGGTGACATTGGTGTCTTGATTGGACCTTCGGGCTGCGGCAAGACCAGTTTGCTCAGGGCCGTAGCCGGTCTGGAGCCGGTGTCAGGCGGTCAAGTGCTGCTGTCTGACCGGGTAGTCAGCGACGCGCAACACACCGAACCCGCGGAAAGCCGCCGCATCGGCATGGTGTTCCAGGATTACGCCTTGTTTCCCCATATGGACGTGGGCCGCAATGTGGGCTTTGGCTTGGCGCACCTGTCCAGGACCGAGCGCCAACACCGCGTGGCCGAGGTGCTGGATTTGGTGGGACTGAACGGCGCCGACAAACGGTTTGCGCACGAATTGTCGGGCGGCCAGCAGCAACGCGTGGCTTTGGCCCGTGCACTGGCGCCAAGGCCCGACCTGCTGCTGCTGGACGAGCCGTTTTCCAACTTGGACATCGATCTGCGCGAACGCTTGGCGCAAGAGGTGCGCAACATCCTCAAGGCCGCCCAAGCCACCGCCTTGCTGGTCACACACGACCAGCTCGAAGCCTTTGCCATTGGCGATGTCATCGGCGTGATGAGCGAGGGGCAGTTGCACCAGTGGGACGATGCCTACAGCCTTTATCACCGCCCCGCCACCCGTTTTGTGGCCGACTTCATTGGCCATGGCGTCTTCACGCCCGCCACGCTGCGCGAGGTCGACGGCCACATTCTGGTCAGCACCCCTGTGGGCGAGCTGCGCGATGTGGCCGAATGTCCCCTGCCCTGCGCTTTTGAAGACGGCGAATGCGACGTGCTCTTGCGTGCCGACGACATCGTGCACGACGACGACGCACCCGTGAAGGCAGAAATCATCCGCAAGGCTTTTCGGGGTTCGGAATTTTTGTACACCTTGCGCTTGGCCAGCGGTGACCTGTTGATGGCCCATGTCCCCAGCCACCACGACCACAAACTGGGTGAATGGATCGGCATCCGCGCCGAAGTGGACCACGTGGTGACGTTCAACCGCGCCTGCCCGGTCTCGGACCGCGACCTGTGCCAGATGCCCTGCGCCAAAGCAGAGGCTTGCGAACACACCGACCCCAAGTACCAACCCGTCAAATTCGTTTGAAACCCGGAAAACGGGTATGGCTCAGGTGTTGAGCGCACCCGCTAAGCAACATCCCGCAGGCGAATCACCTCTTCACGCAAATCGCGCGCCCAAATGCGGCGGTCCCGGCCGTTGGCTGCTTGGGGTTCGCCAAAATGAACCACCGCCTCGATGCGGCTGGATTTCAGGGTTCGCCACATCGAGCCGATCAAGGTGTCGTCACCGATGTAACAAGGTGCAAAGCTCAGTTCACCGGTTTGGGCATCGATGAACTTCAGCGACATGGGCTGCACCGGGGCTTCGGCCTGAATGGCTGCCTGGATCAGGTTGGCGTGAAAAGGCAACAACTCGCGTCCATCGCTGGTGGTGCCTTCCGGAAAAACCGCCACCACGTCGCCGTTGCGCATGGCATCGGCCATGTCTTTGACCATGCGCAGCGCGTCTTTGCGGCTGGTGCGCTCGATGTACAGCGTGCCTGCACCCGTGGCCAACATGCCCACCAGCGGCCAGTCTCGGATGTCGGATTTGGAGACAAAACGGCAATGGCGCGCTGCATGGATGACCAAAATGTCCAGCCAAGAAATGTGGTTGGCCACCATCAGCGTGGGGCCATTCACAACGGGTTGACCCAACACCCGCAAATGAACGCCCCACAAGGCCAAAAACTGCAGCGCCCAAGCTTGCACGCGCATCTCGCGCTGCTCGGGACTGAGCTGGGGAAAGCGCACGTAAATGGTCCACATGCCCATCAGCACGTGCCACAAACCGCGCAGGAATTTCCAGATGGCCATGAAAAAGTTCATGCTTGTGCAGCCGCTTGTGTTGGCGAGTTTTGATCACTCGCGAGATGACCTGCGGACCATTGCGCGTCGCATCGCCCACGGGGGTGGGCTCCTACAAGGAAGCTCACGCGGCCTCGAACGCCACTTGGCCGCCCACCACCGTGGCCATCACCCGGCCTGGCAGCTCGTAGCCCGAAAAGGGCGTGCTCTTGCCCTGGCTGCGCAAGGCAGCATCGCCCACCAACCAGTGACCTTCGGTGGACAGCACACACACATCGGCCACACCACCCACCGCCAGATGGCCCACCGAGTCTTGCAAGCTTCCCAAGGTGCTGCCCAACACACGGGCCGGATCGGCCGTGATGCGCGACAGCACATCGGTCACGGGCACTTGGGCATCTTGGCCCCACTTCAGGGCCAGGCTCCACAACAACTCCAGACCGGTCGCACCGGCTTCGGCTTCGGCAAAGGGCAAGGCTTTGGCATCGGCATCGACCGGGGTATGGTCAGACACCAACACGTCCAGCGTGCCATCGGCCAAACCCGCACGCAGCGCGTCGCGGTCGCGCTGCTGGCGCAGCACTGGCGTGAGGCGAGCACGGCTGTCGAAGTAGCCCATGTCGGCATCGGTCAGGTGCAGCGAGTTGATGCTCACATCGGCCGTCACAGGCAAACCCTCGGCCTTGGCCTGGCGCACCAGCTCGACACCTTGAGCGCTGCTGATGCGGCACAGGTGCACGCGGGCACGGGTGCTGCGCACCAACTCAAAAATCGTGTGCAAGGCGATCGTCTCGGCGGCCACCGACACCCCTGACAAGCCCATGCGGGTAGCCAAAGGGCCGCTGGCGGCCACGCCCTTGCCCAGGTGCAGCTCTTGCGGGCGCAACCAGACGGTGAAGCCAAAGGTGCTGGCGTATTGCAAGGCGCGTTGCAGCACCTGGGTGCTGGGGATCGGCACTTCGGCCTGAGAGAAACCCACACAGCCTGCGGCCGTGAGCTGGCTCATTTCGGTCAACACATCGCCCTTGAGGCCCACGGTGAGCGCGCCCAAAGGCAGCACGCGGGCCAGGTTCAATTTTTCGGCGCGGTAACGCAGCATCTCGACCAAGCCGGGTTCATCCAGCACCGGCTGGGTGTCGGGCGGACAAACCAAACTGGTTACACCTCCCGCCACGGCAGCGGCCAATTCGCTCTCGAGCATGCCCGCGTGTTCTTGACCGGGCTCGCGCAAACGGGCCGCCAAGTCCACCAAACCCGGGGCCACGATGCAGCCCTTGGCGTCGATCACACGGTTGGGCGTGAAGCCGTCCGGTGTCTGGCCTATGGCCACGATGCGCCCGGCCGCAATCGCCACATCACCTGTTTGCTCAAAGCCGCTGGCGGGATCGATCACGCGGCCGTTTTGGATGA
The DNA here is from genome assembly GCA_947458305.1 of Comamonadaceae bacterium. Lineage (GTDB taxonomy): Bacteria > Pseudomonadota > Gammaproteobacteria > Burkholderiales > Burkholderiaceae_C > Limnohabitans_A. Next base: position 235 of record CANGZO010000045.1, on the reverse strand, counting down.
GAAGTTTCATCTTTTGTTCCTTGTCGGCTGGTGTTTACGCGACGTTGCCCGCGACGATGCTCATCACCGCCATGCGCACCGCGATGCCAAAGGTCACCTGCGGCAGGATCACGCTTTGCTGGCCGTCCACCACCGCCGAGTCGATCTCGACCCCGCGGTTGATCGGGCCGGGGTGCATGACGATGGCATCGGGCTTGGCCAGTTGGAGTTTTTCGGGGGTCAGGCCAAAGCTTTG
>CANGZO010000044.1 GCA_947458305.1 Comamonadaceae bacterium | reverse complement strand
GAGTGGGAATGATGGACAAGGCACCTTCGGGTGCCTTTGTTTTGATACATTCCGTCAGACATGTACCTCCCTCAACCATTCCACAGCACCCACGTGCGGGTTGTTCAACGTCTCTTGCGTGAGCATCTTTTGACCTTCCAGGGATGAAAAGCGTGTTTGAACATTACAGCAAGCCCTTGATTCCCCAGGCGGACTACCACCGCCGATTGGTCGGTGCTGCCGGCACAGCTTTGCTGTTGATTGTTGTTTCTTTGGCGGTGGGCATGGTCGGTTACCACGCCATTGAAGGCCAGCCTTGGGTCGATGCTTATCTGAGCGCTGCGATGATTTTGTCGGGCATGGGACCGGTGGGCGAACCGCTCACCACAGCGGGCAAGTTGTTTGCTGGCAGCTACGCGCTCTACAGCGGTTTTGTGGCATTGATTTGTGTCGGCGTTCTGGGCGCACCCGTGCTTCACCGGTTTTTGCACCGCTTTCACATTGAAGAGGATGCCGACGCATGATCGATTGGAGCGACGAGCAGGGCATGCGCCTGGCCTTGGACCAAGCCCGCGATGCGGCAGCCGCAGGTGAGGTGCCGGTGGGCGCGGTGCTTGTCAAGGATGGCCAGGTCATCGCCACAGGCCGCAATGCACCGATTGCCAGCCATGACCCCACAGCTCATGCCGAGGTGGTGGCGCTGCGCGAAGCGGCCCGGGTGCTGGGCAATTACCGTCTCGACGGCTGCACGCTTTATGTGACGCTGGAGCCTTGCGCCATGTGCAGCGGCGCCATGCTGCACGCGCGGGTGGACCGTGTGGTGTTTGGAGCAGCCGACCCGCGCACCGGGGTGGCTGGCTCGGTCCTCAACCTGTTCGAGCACACTCAACTGAACCACCAAACCCAGGTCACGGGCGGCGTGCTGTCTGACGAATGCGGCCAGTTGCTCAAAGACTTTTTCAGGCCCAAACGAATGAACCTGCACCCGCTCAGAGAAGACGCTTTGCGTACACCTGATGTGGCGTTTGACGGTTTGCCAGATTACCCTTGGCCGCCGCACTATGTGAATGATTTGCCCAGCTTCGACGGGTTGCGCATGCACTACCTGGACGAGGGCGACGCCAACTCACCCTTGACCTGGCTGTGCCTGCATGGCAACCCGGCCTGGAGCTACCTCTACCGCAAGATGATCCCGGTTTGGTTGGCAGCGGGGCACCGTGTGGTGGCGCCCGACCTGATCGGTTTTGGCAAGAGCGACAAGCCCAAGAAGGACAGTTTCCACAGCTTTGAATCGCATCGGCAGTCCTTGCTCGACTTGATCGAGCGGCTTGACCTGCAAGGCGTGGTGCTGGTGGTGCAGGACTGGGGTGGCATCTTGGGCTTGACTTTGCCCATGGCCGCACCCGAGCGTTACAAAGGCCTGCTGGTCATGAACACCACCCTGGCCACGGGTGAAGCGCCTCTGAGCGAGGGTTTTCTGGCCTGGCGCGCTTGGTGCCAAAGCCAGCCCTTGTTTGATGTGGGCAAATTGTTTGCGCGGGGCAACCGCGCCATGACGGCTCAAGAAACGGCCGCTTACAACGCCCCTTTCCCGGACAAAGGCTACCGAGCCGCGCTGCGGGCCTTTCCGCCCATGGTGCCGGAGTTCGCTGATTCGCCCGGTGCTGCCATCTCCCAGCAAGCGCGTGACTTTTGGCGCGACGCATGGCAAGGCCAGACTTTCATGGCCATTGGCCAGCAAGACCCGGTGCTGGGCGAGCCGGTGATGCGCCAATTGCAAAGCCAAATCAATGGCTGCCCAGAACCCATGCTGCTGCCCGAAGCGGGGCATTTTGTGCAGGAGCAGGGCAGGGCGATTGCGCAGGCGGCTGTGCGACACTTCAAGGCTTGATGCGCGCAGGGGACCTTGTTCCTGCACGAGCACACAATTTCAGATCATGGCCCACATTTACATTTTTTCTCCCTCCAGCGCGGTGCGCGACACAGCCGCTTTTCGTCGCGGCCTCAAGCGCCTGAAAGCCCAAGGCCATGAAGTTGAGGTGGACGAAGCCACATTGGACCGCCACATGCGCTTTGCCGGTGACGACGCCACGCGCATCGCATCCATCACCCGTGCGGCAGCCAGCGGCGCCGATGTGGCCCTGATTTCTCGCGGTGGCTACGGCCTCACGCGCATCCTGCCCAGCTTGCCCTATAAAACCATTGCCAAGGCCATCGATGGCGGCACCCAGTTTGTGGGGCTGAGCGATTTCACCGCTTTCAACCAAGCCGTTTACGCCAAGACTGGGCGCATCAGCTGGCAAGGTCCAGCTTTAGGTGAAGACTTCGGTCCCGAACCAGAACCCGATGACATCATGCAAGCCTGCTTTGATGACCTGCTGCTGGAGCAGGGCGAAGGCACGGGCTGGCAGCTGCCCAAGCTGGAGGCTGAGCGCCGCGTGCTGGTGAAAGACGCGCCACTTTGGGGTGGCAACCTCACGGTGTTGACCTCGCTGCTGGGTACACCGTATTTCCCCCAAATCAAGGGCGGGGTGCTGTTCCTCGAAGACGTGGGCGAGCACCCTTACCGTGTTGAGCGCATGCTGACCCAGCTGCTGCAATCTGGCGTGTTGTCCCTGCAAAAAGCGGTGTTGATCGGTCAATTCACCAACTACAAGCTGGTGCCCTCGCACGACAAAGGCTTCAAGCTGGCCACCGTGGTCGATTGGCTTCGCAGCCAGATCAAGGCCCCGGTTCTCACCGGTTTGCCTTTTGGCCATGTGCCAACCAAGGTGCTGCTGCCCGTGGGCGCCAAAGTCGACCTTGTCACCGAAGGGCGTGACGCGCTGATGGTTTGGGGCCACATTTAAAGCCAGAAGGATGACCTTGAATGAAGGTCTGAGCGAGCCACCCAAGAGGCGCACCCATCGCCCGCACGGAGACACCCATGAAATGGATCGGAAGACTTGTTTTGCTGCTGCTGGCCGTTTTGCTGGTGACGGGCGGCGTGTTGGCCGTGCACTTGCTGCGCAGCATGCCGCAACTCAACGGACAACTCAAACTGGCGGGTTTGAGTGCCCCGGTCAACATCACCCGCGATGCCGCAGATGTGACGCACATTGAAGGTGCCACCGTCTTGGACACCTGGCGCGCACTGGGGTTTGTGCATGCACAAGAACGCGGCTGGCAACTTGAATTCAACCGTCGCCTGATGCGCGGTGAGTTGTCTGAGATTTTGGGTGCCGCCACGCTGGACACCGACAAACTCATGCGCACGCTGGGAATCATCGGCATGGCGCAAAAACAATTCAAGGGTTTATCGCCCGCGACGCAAGCCGCCCTGGAGGCCTACAGCGAGGGCATTCAGAACGCTTGGGCCAGTGGCGCAGTGCGGCCATCGCCCGAATTCAAAATCCTCGGCACTGTGGCCGGTGGTCCCAAGAGTCAAGCCTGGTCGCCCGAAGACAGTTTGGGTTGGGCGCTGATGATGGCCCTCGATTTGGGGGGCAACTGGGGGCAAGAGTTTGCCCGTTTGTCGGCCTCGCAGGTGCTCAAGCATGAGCAACTGTGGCAACTCATGCCACCTTACCCAGGTGAAAAGCCAGCTTCAGCAGTTGACTTGCCTGCTTTGTATGCCGAGTTGGGCGTTTACGCCGCCAAGGACAAAACCGCATCGGCCATTCAACCTGCCTCGAACGCTTTGGCCCAATGGTCGGCCGACTGGGTGCGCGATGTGGGCATTTTGGAAGGCAAGGGCAGCAACAACTGGGTGGTGCCCGGCAGCCGCACCATCAGCGGTAAACCCTTGTTGGCCAACGACCCTCACTTGGCCTTGAGTTCGCCAGCCATCTGGTATTTCGCCCGACTCAAAGCGCCTGCCGGTCAATTGCCCGGTGGGCATCAACACCCGGCTCTGGATGTGATCGGCGCCACCTTGCCTGGTTTGCCTTTTGTGGTCCTTGGCCGTACCCAAGGCGTGGCCTGGGGATTCACCAACACCGGGCCGGACGTTCAGGACTTGTACCTGGAACAGCTGGATGCCACCCAACCCGGCCAATACCGCACACCCACCGGTTGGGCGGCGTTTGATGAACGGACCGAAACCATCCGCATCAAAGGGCAGGGCGATGTGACCCTCACGGTGCGCAACACCCGCCACGGCCCTGTCATCAGCGATGTGCAACCTCAATACCGGCAGCTGATCGACGGCCAGCGTTACGCCGTCAGCCTGCGCTGGTCAGCCTTGACCGAGGACAACAAAACCGTGGAATCGGGCATGTTGACCAACTGGGCGCAAACCGTTCCCGAACTGCAAAAAGCTTTCACTGACAACCATGCACCCATGCAAAGCGTGGTCATGGCCGACACGCAGGGCGAAGTGGCGTTTCAGGCTGTGGGCAAACTGCCCATACGCTCGCCGCAAAACGACATTCGGGGTGTCGCACCCGCCCCAGGTTGGCTGGCCCAATACGATTGGACCGGTTGGCTGCCCGCTGAGCAAAACCCTGCGGTGAATCGCCAGGCCATTGAATCCAAAGGCTGGCATGCCACCGCCAACCAGAACATCCTGCCGCCCGGTTATGCCCATTTTGTGGGAGGCGACTGGACCACGCCCGAGCGTTTTGAACGCATTGAACAACTGCTGGCCGCTGCACCCAAACACAGCCGCGAAAGCCTTCAAAACATCCAAAACGATGTCTTGTCTCTGGGCGCCAAGGCGCTGATGCCGGTTGTGCTGACTGCCAAGCCTCAACACCCGTTGGGTGATCAGGCGCTGAAAATGCTCAGCACATTTGATGGCCAGATGAAAGCCGACAGTACCGCGGCACTGGTGTTCAATGTTTGGGCCGATGAATTGACGCGTGGTTTGCTGGTGCCGCATCTGGGGGCCGAGCGTTTCCAGGCGCTGTATGGCAAGCGCCATTTTCGTGCGGCGGTGGAGGGCATCTTGAAGCGCTCGGACGCTTTTTGGTGTGGTGCTGCGGGCTGCCCAGCGCAAGTTTCAGCTGCGCTCGACCGCGCTTTGACCCGTATTTCAGCCCGTCAAGGCCAAGACATGCGTGCCTGGCGCTGGGGAGCCTGGCATCCGGCCATCAGCAGCCACAAGCCTTTTGGCAAAGTGCCTTTTCTGAACTCCTTGTTTGATGTGCGCACCGAAAGCGCAGGGGATTTGTTCACGGTGAACGTCGGTCAGTATTGGGCCAATGACCTCAAGGAGCCTTTTGCCAACCGCCATGCGGCTTCGATGCGGGCGGTTTATGACCTGGCTGAGCCTGACCAATCGGTCTTCATTTACCAAACCGGTCAATCCGGCCATGTTTTTGATTCTCGTAGCCGCTCAATGGCCAGCGCTTGGGCAGCGGGCCAGTACCTTCCCCTTCAACAAAAAAGTACAGTTGTTCACCGCTTGCTTCTGACGCCCTGAACAACAACCGTTGATCGAAGTGGGCTGGTGTTGCTGGAACATCCTCACTCTGGATGGGTTGTTCAGATGAAGCCAGCCTGCTGGTTTTGTTGTATTTATCACTTTACATAATACACATCGTGAGCAACTATAAATGTCACAAATCAATCAAATTTCAAAGCATCCATTTGTCAACGTGTTGCCGGTTGCTCAGCAGGACCTGGTTGCAACTGAACATTGCGTCTTTGACGTTCAGCCAAGCGAGCCAAGCCAGTTTCGATCAACTCTCGGGCATTGGGTCTTTGACCACGTACCGCAAAATCAAGCGCAGTCATGCCCAGTTGATTCTTGAGGGTCAAATCGGCGCCAGCCTGAATCAAGACTTTGACCGCTTCAGGACTGCCATACATCGCCGCCATCATCAAAGGCGTGGTGCCATTGGGTGACTCGGCGTCAATGTAGGCGCTTTCTTCGAGTAAAAACTCAACGATCGGCACGTGACCACCTGTCGCCGCGTAATGCAAAGGCGTCCAGCCGGGCTTGTTGACATCGGCGTCATTGGCCACTAATTTTTTGACCAATGGCAAATATCCCCTGAGCGCGGCGAGCATCAGGGGGCTTTCATCGTTGGCATTGCGGACCTCGGTCTTGGTTTGAGGCCAACTGGCCAAAAGTTCTGCGACTTTGAGTGAAGGCTCTCGAACTGCCAGCATCAAAGCCGGAATGCCTTCTGGGTTGACCGTGTTGGGATCAAAACCTCTTTGCAAAAGTGTTTGTACCGTGCGCACATTGTCGAACTGAACAGCTTTGAAGAAATCTTCATAAGAACCCGCTTGAACTTTGGATTGAATTAAAAAAAATCCAATTAAAACAATGAACTTAATGATTTTCTTTAAGTTATACATGATGAAAAATCAATGGGTTTTATCGAATAATGACAAGAAATTGCGTGTGGTCAAACGGCCAATGTCTTCAGCAGTACCGCCTCTCAAGCTGGCCAGCATCGTGGCCACATGAGGCACATACGAAGGATTGTTGGTTTTACCTCTGAACGGTACAGGGGCCAAATAGGGGCTGTCGGTTTCAATCAAGAGGCGATCGTCCGGAACAAATTTGGCCACTTCGCGCAAATCAGCCGCCGTTTTGAAGGTCAAGATGCCCGAGAACGAGATGTAAAAACCCAAATCCAAAGCCGCACGCGCGACCTGTTGGCTTTCGGTGAAGCAGTGAAAGACGCCTCCCGCACACCCTGCACCGCCTGTTTCGCCTTCTTCTTTCAAGATGGCGATGGTGTCGTCTGAGGCCTGACGGGTGTGGATCACCAGCGGAAGTTGGGTTTGCCTGCCAGCTCGGATGTGCGTGCGAAAACGCTCGCGTTGCCATTCCATATCGGCCACCGTACGCCCGCCTTTGCGCTCGTCCATTTGGTAGTAGTCCAGACCCGTCTCGCCAATGGCCACCACTTTGGGTCGGGCTGCGCCGTCCAGCAGATCCTGCAGGCTGGGCTCTTGCACGCCTTCGTTGTCCGGGTGCACACCCACGGTGGCCCACATGTTGTCGTTGGCCATGGCCAGCTTGTGCACCTCGTCAAACTTTTCCATGGTGGTGCAAATCACCATGGCGCGGGTCACTTGGGCGGCCACCATGGCCTGCTGGATGCTGTCCAGCTGGCTCATCAGCTCGGGAAAATTCAAATGGCAATGGGAATCGGTGTACATGGCTCAGCCCTTGGACAGCAGGGTTTGTTGGGCATCGGCGGTGAGCGCTTCAAGCATCAGACCGGCATTGAAAGGGTGCTCGGCCGTGCGCGCAGATTGCATCAATCGCTTGAACCAGTCGGTCAGCACCGCCACAGAAGCCGCACTGGCGGGCAATTGCGCCGCCTCAAAAAACCTCGGCACCGCGCCCGACTGGCGCAGCACCAGATCGTGACAAAGCTTTTGCAAAGCGTCGATGGCATGCGCGGGGCTCAAGTCGGCCAAGTGTCGCGCATCGCCCTGGCGCATGGCCTTGGGCAAAGCGGCCCACCACTCGGGCGACAAACCGGATTCGGCTTGACGCAGCACATCGGTGGGGCGGCCACCGGCGCTGCGCAGCAAAGCCTGCGCCACCGGCGCTGTCACGCCCTGCCCGCTCAGCCAAGTCAAAGCTTCGTCAACCTCGGGCCATTTCATGGTGTGGGCCAAGCAGCGGCTGCGGATGGTGGGCAGCAGCATGTGCGCCGCTTCGGTGGCCAGCACAAAGCGCACATCCCCCGGCGGCTCTTCCAGGGTTTTAAGCAAGGCGTTGGCCGTGATGGTGTTCATGCGCTCGGCCGGAAACACCAGCACCGCTTTGCCGCGCCCCCGCGCGTCGGTGCGCTGAGAAAACTCCACCGCATCGCGCATCGCATCCACCCTGATCTCTTTGCTGGGCTTGCGGGTTTTCTTATCGATCTCGTCCTGGGCTTTTTCAGACAAAGGCCAACCCAACTCGATCATCACGGTCTCGGGCATCAGCACAGCCAAGTCGGCATGCGTGTGCACAGCAATGGCATGGCAGCTGGGGCATTCGCCACAAGCACCTTGGGGAGTCGGCTTTTCGCACAGCCAGGCCGAAGCCATGGCCAGGGCCAATTCGTACTGGCCCAGACCCGATGGGCCTTGCAGCAGCCACGCGTGGCCACGCTGGGCCAACAAGTCAGTCGCCTGGCGCGCAATCCAGGGGGCGTTCAAAACGGCGCTCATGCGGCAGTCCGCTTCATCCATTCGCTCACCACACGGCCCACATCAGCGCCCACAGCGTCCATGCTTTGGGCGGCGTCGATGCGGACAAAACGCTCTGGCATTTCAGTTTGGCGCTTGGCGTAACCGGCGCGAACGGCGGCAAAAAAGTCGGCAGGTTGCGATTCAAATTTGTCTGGCACACGCGCCGAAGCCAGACGCTGAGCGGCAATTTGAGGGTCCAGGTCGAACCAGACGGTCAGCTCGGGTTGGCGCAAAAATCCATCAGGCAAGGCTTGCACCATCTGCTCCAACTGAGCCAGCACCTGCCAGTCAAACCCCCGCCCGCCCCCTTGATAGGCAAAAGTGGCGTCAGTGAAGCGATCGCACAGCACCACATCGCCCCGTGCCAGCGCGGGCTCGATCACCTGCACCAAATGCTCACGGCGGGCCGCGAACATCAACAGCGCTTCGGTCAGCGCGTCCATGGGTTCGTGCAGTACCAATTCGCGCAGCTTTTCAGACAGCGGCGTGCCGCCCGGCTCGCGGGTCAGCACCACCGCCCTGCCCGCTTGGCGAAACAGTTCGGCCACACGGGCGATGTGCGTGGACTTGCCTGCACCGTCGATGCCTTCAAAACTGATGAACAAACCGCGTGTCATGGTGTGCGTGAAAGACAAAACCCGATTGTCGCAGGTGTAGCCACCTGTAGGAGCGGTCTCCGACCGCGATGAGCGCTTACACAGCTGGGCCTACTACTGCCCGCGCTGGTAACGGTTGACAGCCCGGTTGTGCTCGTCCAGCGTGGCGCTGAAATGGCTGCTGCCGTCACCCCTGGCCACAAAATACAGCGCCTGGGTCTTGGCCGGTTGCACCGCCGCCAACAAGGCTGCTTTGCCCGGCATGGCAATCGGCGTGGGCGGCAAGCCACCTCGGGTGTAGGTGTTCCAGGGGTTGTCGGTTTGCAAGTGGATGCGCCGCAGGTTGCCGTCAAAGGCCTCGCCCAAACCATAAATCACCGTCGGGTCGGTTTGCAGGCGCATGCCGATGCGCAGCCGGTTGTTGAATACACCCGAAATCTGAGCGCGATCCTGGGCCTTGCCGGTCTCCTTTTCGACAATACTCGCCAAAATCAGCGCCTGTTCGGGCGACTGCAATGCCGCACCGGGTTGCCGGGCATCCCAGGCGTGCTGAAGTTGTTTGTCCATGGCTTTCATGGCCCGCTGCAACACCGCCAAGTCACTGGCGCCCTTGGCATAGGAGTAGGTGTCTGGATAAAAGCGGCCTTCTGGTGCCACACCGGGACGTCCCAGCTGCGCCATCAACGCGTCGTCGGGCAACGCCCGGCTGTCGGGTTTGAGGTGTTCGGCCTTGGCCAAGGCTTGGCGAACTTGCCGCCAGTTCCAACCCTCCACAATCGTCACGGTGCGCAGGCTTTCTTCCCCCCGCACCAACATGCTCAGCAAACGCATGGGCGAGGTGCCGGGGGCAATTTCATAGCTGCCAGCACGCATTTGGCGCGACTGGCCCGACAGGCGAAACCACGCATAAAGCAAGGTGGGCGAAGTATCCACACCGGCATCGGCCACGGCCTGCGCGATGGCTTTGGCCGATGTGCCCGGCTCAATCGACAAATCGACCGGGGTGGCCGCTGGCCCACGAAGCGGCATGGGGCCTTGCACCCAAAAAAAGGCTGCAGCGGCCAAGGCCAAGCCCAGCAAAACCAAAACCACCAAGCCCTTGAACAAACCTTTGATCACCCGCAGCCCTTGAAAAATGTCCGCACAGAGCCGATTGACTCTGGCGGCTGATCATAATTGAGGGCCTCCAGCCTTTGATCTGTGGCCTTATTCGGCCCCCATTGGATTCTGTGGGCCTTGCCAGCGAGGCTCACCCCATACCTATCGACATGACCACTTCATCCACTGCCCCCCTCGAACACTTTGCTGCCCAGCTCCAGGGCGTTGCCGCTCTGCCCCACCTGGGCGTGATCCAGGCCCAAGGCGAAGACGCGGCCAACTTTTTGCACAACCAACTGAGCAACGACGTGTTGCTCTTGCCCGTGGGCCAGTCGCGCCTGGCCGCTTTTTGCTCGGCCAAGGGCCGCATGCAGGCCAGTTTTGTGGTGATAAAAACTGCGCCCGACACCGTTTTGCTGGTCATGAGCCTCGATTTGCTGGCCCAAACGCTCAAGCGCTTGTCCATGTTTGTGCTGCGCGCCAAGGTCAAAATGACCGATGCCACGGGCCAATGGCAGCTGCGCGGCCTGTTGGGCGACAGCGCCCGGACTGTGATGGGCGATGCGCCTCCCTGGCAGACCACGACGCGGGATCAATCGCACGCTGTGTCGCTTTACCCTGCCGTGCTGGGCGACACCCAAGTGCCCCGCGCCCTGTGGCTCGGCCCGCCAGATCAAGCATTCCCTGTCGGGGCTGAGTTGTCCACCGACGTTTGGGCCTGGGCCGAGGTCATGAGCGGCGTGACGCTGGTGACCCAAGCACTGTTTGAAGCTTTTGTGCCGCAAATGCTCAACTACGAATCGGTGGGCGGCGTCAACTTCAAAAAAGGCTGCTACCCCGGACAAGAAGTCGTGGCCCGCAGCCAGTTTCGCGGCACCCTCAAACGCCGCACGGCCTTGGTGCACAGCCCTGTGGCCTTGACCGCCGGGCAAGACATTTTCACGCCCACAGACCCCGAACAGGCCTGCGCCACCGTGGTGTTGTGTGCGGCCAGGCCTGATGCTCAGGGCTTTGACGCGCTGGTCAGCGGCACGACCGAGAGTATGCAAACAGGCTGGCTGGCGGGCAGCGTGCAAGGCGAAGCGCTGGAAATGCTGCCGCTGCCTTACGAATTGCTGGCCGATATTTAAATCAAAGCTTGCGCACCATCTCGATGTGCGCAATTCCCGCATCTTCAAAAATGCCCCCATGCGGGGTAAAGCCTGAGCGCTTGTAAAACCCTTCGGCGCTGCATTGGGCGTGCAAAATCACCTGGGTATCGCCCCTGTGCTGCGCCGCGTCCATCAGAGCGTGCAGCACGCGGCGTCCCAGGTCGCTGCCGCGCATCTGCTTTTTGACGGCCATGCGGCCAATGCGGGACACACCAGGCGCGTGTTGGATCAAGCGGCCAGTGGCCAGACAAAAGCCCATGCGGTTCAGGGCCACGGCGTGCAAGGCCGTGTCGTCCTCGTGGTCCAGCTCCAATTCGACAGGCACTTTTTGTTCGTCCACAAACACCTCATGACGCAGCGGGCTGGCCAACTTCTGAAAGTCGTGCCACGAACCCACATGCACCTGCACCATGTCCTCGCCGCGCTCAAAACCTTCGAGCATGTCGCGCAGCGGGGCCGGGATGGGTTGGCTCTTTTTGGCCACCGGGTCGGCGTACACATAAACCAGCTCGCTGGTGATCAGCAGTTGATCGCCCCGGAAAATCGCCCCCGCAAAGGTCATCGACGAGTTGCCCACTCGGTCACAGCGCATGCACACCTCCAGAAAATCGTCCATTTCGGCGCTGGCGTGGTACTCGACGCTGGCCTTTTTGACGAACAGATCTCCGCCCAGCTGGTGCATGGTCTCGGCATAGGGCATGGCGAGGTTGCGCCAATAGTCAGTCACGGCGGTGTCAAAGTACATGAGGTAGTGGCCGTTGAAGACGATCTTTTGCATGTCCACCTCGACCCAGCGCACGCGCATGCGGTGAGAAAAACGGAAGTCTTGACGTTTCATGGGTTCAACTTTCAAAAGCATGTTTCAGTGCCCGACCGGCATCGGCGTGCGCTTGCAGGGCGTCAGGAATGGCGCGGCCCATGGTGATGAAACCGTGGACCACGCCTTTGTAAATTTCCAGATCAACCGCCACACCCGACATGCGCAGCGTGTCGGCGTACTGCACACCCTCGTCCACCAGCGGGTCGCATTCGGCCAGACCGATCCAGGCGGGCGCCAAGCCTGTGTGATCGGGCGCGTTCATCGGGGCAAAGCGCCAATCGTCGCGATCGGCTTCGTCGATGTAATTGGCAAAAAACCAATCGACCGTGTCCTTGTCGAGCATGAATCCTTCTGCAAAGGTGTGGTGCGAAGCGGTGTCTTGCCGGGAAATGCAGCCGGGGTAAAACAACAGCTGCAGACGCAGGGACAAGCCCGCATCTCGGGCCATCAAGGCGCACACGGTGGCCAAGGTGCCGCCCGCACTGTCACCGCCCACGGCCATTCGGGTGGTGTCCAGCCCCAGGGGCTGGTCGTTATGCTGCAACCACTTCAGTGCGTCCCAGCTGTCGTGCACCGCCCTTGGAAAGCGGTGCTCAGGCGCGAGCCGGTAATCGAGTGACACCACGGCGCAATACCCTTGGCGTGAGAGCTGGCGACACAGCACGTCGTGGGTCGTC
>CANGZO010000043.1 GCA_947458305.1 Comamonadaceae bacterium | reverse complement strand
CGCCATAGGCAACGGTCTGCCCCGAGCTGCTGGTCCACGTCACCGTGGGCCGTTCGCGGTAGATCGCATAAATGCCCGAATTGCCCAGGGCTGTGGTGTAGTTGGTCGTCGACGCGGTGCTGCCATAACGGAAACGCCCGCTTCCCGCGCCCACCAAGGTGCCCAGTCCCGTACTGTCTGCAATTGAGCCAGTGAAAACCCGTACACGGCCATTCGTACCGGTGGTGATGGTGCCACCGCCCAGCACCACGTTGCCACTGGTCGTGTTACCCACCCCATTGTTGCCCAGAGCGATCGACACCTTACCCGCGTTGAGGGTGACGGCCGATGTGCCTGTGTTGATGGTGACGATGTCGTTGGCCAGTGTGAGGTTGCCGGAGTAGGTGGACAAGGTCACGGGGCCTGAGGCTGTCAGACCCACTGTGCCACCCACCGTGCCCACGGTCATGGCGCCACTTGCTGCCGGGCCGCCCGTTTCGATATTGACCGAGCCCAGACCACTGCCAGCTATCGTGCCAAGGGCATTGGCACCACTCGACATGTTCACGTTGGAGGCCCCGGTGCCTGCCAGCAGCAAGGAGGGCGCGGTCAGTTTGCCGTTGCGGACCTCGCTCACATTGCCTGTCAAAGTCACCAAACCATTGGCACCCGTGCCTGTGGTGGCCAAGGGTGTGCCCAAGGTGATATCGCCAAAGATGCTGATGGGCCCCGCCACGCTGTAGCTGCCGACCGGAAAATTAACGTTCGAGTTGGGTCCCACATAAACCGGTGCTGTGTTGCCCGCTTTGCCCAAAGTCAACGAGGTGATGGACGTGGAGAGTGACACATACGAGAGGTTCAAGCCCGTCGACGCAAACGATGTGCTGCCCGTCAAAGGCTCCAACGTCAAAGGCCCTGCACCCTGAACGAACGCGTAATTAGAGGCGGCGTTGGGCTCAAAGTACCAGCTGTCTGAGCGCAAGGTCAGCGCCCCGGTTTGTGTGCTGCCGCCCAACCGAACATTGGCAGAAGCACCTGACAGCAACAAAGGAACATAAACACCCACACTGGCCCCTGACGAGCCGGACGTGCCGGGCGTCGCGGTCACGAGCACCGAACCCGACACCGAACGGATGCTGGAATCTGTCGTGGACGCCTGAATGAATAGACCGTTGTTGTTCGCGCCGGGCAGATAACCACCGCCCGTGGCGTTGATGACCACACTGCCCGCGCCTGTGGCTTCGGCCACCCCGCCATAGACAAACACACCGTAATTGGCACCGCCGCTGGTCGAGGTGGACGCGGTGCCACCCCCGGTGCCGTTGATGGCGAGCAAATTGCTGGCCGATGCATTGCCTGACAACTGCACACCGTGGCTGCCGCCGCTCGTGTTGGCGAAGCCCGCGCCAGTGAGTGTGACGTTGGCACCCGACACCGTGCTGTTGCTGCCCACCAAAATCCCGCCTCCAATGTTTGCATTGGACTCGCCCTGAATCGTGACGTTGCCAGTCCCTGCCTGAACGCTGGCGTAATTACCTACGTGCACACCATAGTTTCCACGGGCCATACCCGCCGCCGCATTGGCTCCTGACCCTCCGCCCATCACGATGTTGCCGCCGTTGGCATTGATCTGGGTCAGAGAGCCTGACGCACCGTTGGTCAATAAAATTTTGCCATCACCACTGCCGTCGCTGTCAGACCAATAGGTGATGTTGCCGCCTTGGCTGGACACCGTGCTCGACGCGCTTTGGACAAGGTTGCCAGTGGTCTTGACCAAGATCGGCGAAGCATTGCTGACGGTGATGCTGCCAAACGTCAGATCGCCCCCTGTGAGGGTCACCGGCCCACTGGACGAGATTGCGCCGCTCAAAGTCAGCAAGTGGCTGCCGTTGTTGGCAATGGTGCCACCCGAGTTGCCGATGCTGAAAAGCCGAGTGCCCTGAATGACAAAACCTGGGGATACTTGCCCGGCGACTGCCAGCGTGCCGCCGTTGATCGTGATGTTGGTGGCCGCACTGCCCGGCACAGCGCCCAAATTGGCGTCGCTGCTGATCTGCAGGGTGCCGCCATTGATGAAGGTGCCACCACTGAAGGTATTGCTGCCCGACAGCACCCAGGCGCCGCCGTCTTCTTTGGTGACGCTGCCAGTTGTGGTACCAATGGCACCTGCAAAGCTGCCACCCGCTGCACCCCCCAGCGTCAGGTTGTATGTTGCCCCAGAGGTGTTGCCGGTATTGGTGAGTGCAATCGACCCCGAGCCCGCCACAATGCTGCTGTTCGCACCCAAAAGCACCAGCCCTGGATAGGTGGCTGACCCGCCGCTGTTCATGAGTGCGCCACTGTTGCTGACGCCCGTACCGTTCAAAGTCAGGTTGCCCGCGCCGGTGATCGCCTGGCCATTGAGGTCCAGCGCTGCGCCGCTGGTCACAGAAATAGCCCCTGTGCCAAATGCTGTGCTGCTGCCTGCTTTCAAGGTCCCTGCACTGAGCGTCGTACCCCCGGAAAAGTTGCTGTTGTTTCCGCTAAGTGTCAGGGTGCCTCCACCACTGACCGTCAATCCCACAACAGCGCCCACAGTATCCGAAATGGCACCACTCTGGGTTGCCGACACCCCTGGTGCCACATTGATGCTCGAAGTTCCAGACAAGGTGGTGTCGGTGGCATCACTGGTGCCGGTAATGTAGCGCGTGGAGCCGGCAGTGGTGAATGACCACAGGGCACCGGGGCCGATGGTCAGATCGCCCGAGTTTCTGGTCAGCATGGCGCCCACGACTTGCGCACCCGAAACTACTGTGTCGCCGTTGAGCTTGAGTGCAGGTGTCCCCGTGTTTGCGCCAGTCCAGGTGATCACTGGCAAGGGGGTAAAGGTCGACTGGAAGCCCGTCGTGAGTACGTTGAAGGTTATACGGGTCAGGATCGGATTAGCCCTCAAACGAATAGAAGCCACGGTGGGAATGGCAGTCGCCATATTGACCGAGGGTGAAAGTGAATTTAGGTAGTTGCTTGAAGAACTTCCAATGAGGGTACCTGACAAATCCAGCACAGTTCCATAGGCCAAATTCGCGAAGGTTCCGTTGGCTGTGACATGCACAGGATTGGTGAGCACGGTATCTACAGTCCGGTTAAAGGCCAAAGTGGCGGCAGATGAGACAGTAATACTTCCAGTGACGTTAAAAGTCTTGGAACTACCTCCATCACCTATTTGGAGTAAGTTGTTACTGACGTTGATGTTGCCGATATTGGTCAAGTTGCCCGTCAAAATCAACTTGCCTGTTCCAGTATGGGTAATTGGTGCCGGACTTGCTGGACCTCCCAAATTGGCCGAGATGGTTGTAACTGGACTGATGGAGCTGAATCCGAAGCTCGTACCCGTCAGTACGCCCGTCGTGGAAGTAATAGTGCCACCAGAGGTGTTGATGTTTACCGCTCCCGCAGTCTGCGAAAAATCGCCAAGGTTCAATGTGCTGCCGCCTTCAAGTGTGATGGCCCCAGTACCAAATGCATTGTCCACACCGGCGGTCATGGACCCAGCAGACACTTTCGTCAAACCCGCATAGGTATTTGTACCCGTTAACGTCAAGTTGCCAGCGCCTTGCTTGGTGAATGTGGCGTTAATGCCTGAGATGCTGCCCGCATAAGTCGAATTACCCTCTTGTTTGAATACCAACCCTGTGCCTGCGGCACCCGTCATGCTGATGTTGCCTGAGCCGCTGATGCCACCCGCAGCTGTCAAGGTCAACACTTTGTTCGATGCCCAGCTCAGGTCCGCGGCCACGGTGATGTTGCCTGTACCCGCCCCAGATGTGCCCGTATTGGTGGTGGTGATGTTGATGTTGTTGGTGGCCAGGTTGCCGACCAGCGTGGTGGCATTGACCACCGAGCTGGCCGCTGCAGTTGTAGGCGTGTAGATATTGCTGGAGAGAGCGATTCCGCTTGTTGTGCCCGATGAGATGGTGATGTCTGAAGGGTCCAGCAACCACTCCCCTCCACCTGTGTTGACCTGGGTTTGAGCCCCGACTTGCAGCGAATAGCCCGAGGTTTCCACCTGCCCGCCATTGCCCGTGCCTGCGCCTTTGGCCTCAATGCGGCCTTCCACCTGAGTGAGGCCGCCCGCCTTGTAGATATCGCTCCACAACACCACCTTGCCACCATCTCCCTGACCTGTGGCGTTGGCTTCGATGCTGGCGCCTTGCGCCATCGTCACCTGCGTGGCTTGTCTCATGTCGCCACTGCCTTGCCAGTCGCCGCCCACCAGCACGGTGCCGCCGCCTGTGGCGCCACTCGCTTCAATTTGGCTGGTGCCCGTCAGCTCGATGCTGTCACCCATCAACACAATCTTGCCGCCTTGGGTGCTCAAACTGGTGGCGCTGAGGTGCCCGCTGTTCTTGACCACCGAGCCTTGCAAGCTGGCCAGCGCGTGCGCCGACAAGATGATCTGCCCGCCTTCGGCCACCACGGCGCTGCGGTTTTCCACCAAGGCCGCAATGGCTTGGGGCGTGGTGGTGATGCCTGCCAAACCAGTGCCGGTGTGGTTGAAGTTCAGCGTGATGGCCTCGCCCGAGGCCAGGGCCACGGTGCCCGCTTGGGCAATCACCACGCCTTGGTTGCGCACCTCGGGGGCCAGCAGCGCGATGTAGCCGCCTGCAGCGGACGTGAGTTGGCCTTGGTTGACCACGCTGCCTGTGCTGCCGCCCCGGTTGAATGTGACCTTGCCCGCCATGAAGTCGTCGGCGTTGGCCTTGCCCGTGGTGGCCACCAAGCCACCCACGTTGACCTGCGCCGTGGGCGAGAAGTACACGCCGTTGGGGTTGGAGAGGAACACTTGGCCGTTGGCGCTGATCTGGCCGTAAATCTGGCTGGCGTTGTTGCCCAGAATGTTGTTGAGCGTGACCGCGCTGCTGCTCGGTTGGTTGAACTGCACCTTGGCTTGGCTGCCCACGTTGAAGCTGGCCCAGTCGATCACGGCGCGGTTGCTGCTTTGATTCACAGTCAGTTGCGCTTGGCCCGTGTTGGTCACGATGTTGGCGCTGCCGCGTGTGACCACGCCACCTTGGGGCAGTTGGGTGGCTGTGGGTGCAGAGGCAGGCGGGGCTTGTTGCGCATAAGCCAAGCTGGCGATGCCACCCAGCGCAACGCTGGCCAGTGTGGCAGTCACGGCTTGGGCCAGTGTTTTGCCGGTGCGTGTGCCTTTGCCCGCAGCGCGTGCGGTCTCGGGCACGGGTTGCAGTTGCTGGGTGCGGCCTGATCGTTTGAGTCGGTAGACGTGGTTCATGGTCTTGATCAGAAGTTCAGCGCGGCAGACAGCCACAAACGGTTCAGGGTGCGGGTGCCATCGCTGTCGGCACCAGTGCTGGGGTGGGCTGCGGGGTTTTGTCCGCTGCGGCGGCTCCAGGTGGCCGCCAGTTCGTGACCATGTACGCTGCGCCAGCTCAGACTCAGGCCCGTGCCTTGCAGGCTCTGGGTGTTGACCGTGCTGATGGCGCTGCCTGCGGCGTTGAGGTTGTTTTTGTAGACCTGTATGCGACCCCAATCGGCAAAGGCATTGAGCGTGAAGGCATCGCTCAAACGGTGCTTGAAGCCGGTGGTGAGCGTGGCGCCCGTGCTGCCACCCGCTTCGTTGCTGGGGTAGGCACGCACGCCTGTGGCGCCGCCCAAGTAGATCTTTTCTGACGAGTCGAGGTTGCGGTCTGCCCATTGGGCAGCGGCTTGCAGATACCAGCTGGTCTGGCGCGTCAGGCTTTGCTCGCGGTTGTAATTGGCGTTGAGCTTGCGGAAGGCCCCTGCTGTCTTGGCGGCATTGGCGTCTGCGGTGGCGTTGGGCGAATTCGCCAAGTCCACCCTGCCCCAGCTGCTTTGCACACTGGCGGTGTTTTGCGCGGGACGCCAAACACGATCGATCCAGTTGCCGGCAAGGGCCATGCGCAAGACATCCAACTGGTAGTTCGACACGGTGGTGGGTTCGGCGTCTCCGGTGTTGGCCAAAGCCAGGTTGGCAAATGCTTTGCGATCGGCGGTCAATCGAGCGCTCAGGTTGCGCTCGGGCCGGCGAATCAGCGGTGCTGTGAGGTCTGCACCCCAAGTTTGGGCCGATCCGCTCGCTTGCAGCGCGGCAAAGCCGCCCACCAGGTGGTAACGCATGTCGGACGCCTGCACCCCCACGCGCACACCTTGCAGACCCACGGGCAGCGTGTAGGCCAAGCGGCCATAACGGCTGCCGTCTGTGGCCAAGGCTTGCAATTGGAAGGCATCGCCCCACCCTGCGGGGTTGTGGACCCACAAGCTGGCACTGATGCGGTTGCGGCCCGTAGAGACTGAGCCGAAGTTGTCGGCCGTGATGGTGGCGTCGAGGGTTTTGCCTTGGCCCAATGTGATCAGCACATCGGTGCTCCCCGCCTCGGTGCCTGCAGCAAAAGTGGCCGTGGCCACCACGCCGGGCATGTCGTCAAGCAGCAAAAGCAACCGGTCGACCTGGTGCAAGTTAACCGTCTGGCCCACAGCCAGTTGGGCATCGGCCATGGCCTGGATGCGCTCGCGCGGCAGTGGTGCTTCAGGGTACTGGATACGCACTTGGCCTAGACGTGCTTCGGCCACACGCAACTTGACCACGCCAGCTTCGATCTCTTGCTGTGGCACCCAGGCATGGGCCAACCAGCCTGCTTCGCGGTAAGTCTGAACAATGACCCAGGCGGCTTCTTGCAATTGGGTGAGGCTGAGGTCTCGGCCAGTGAAGCCTGTCAATGCGCCCAGCAAGGTGTTGGGGCTGAGCAGGGTGGCGCCTTCGATCTGAAAGGCATTGACGCGCAGCACAGGGCCGCTGTGGTCGGCAGCGGGCGGTGTGGGCACCACCGGGGTTTTGAGTGCGGGCGCAAACAAGGCACCACCGGGGCGGGCTTCGAGTTGCTGCAACACCGAGCCTGCGTCGGGGGCGGCGGCCGTGGCGAGCGCAGGCAGAGCTGCAAGCAGCGCGGTCATAAGACGGGTGTTTGTGTTCATGGCCAGGCTCATGATTTGCGGAGATCCAGTTCGTCAAAGAACTGGTAACCCACGTTGCGAATGGCTTCGATGACGGCGCCTTCAGCGCCCGCTTCGTGCAGCTTTTTGCGCAGGCGCACCATGCGCACCTGAATGTTGGATTTCTGCTCTTCACTGAGCACGATGCCCATGCACTGCGCGACTTGCTCAAACGCCAGCCTCGCATCGGACGACTGCGCAAAGGCTTGGAGCAACGTGGCTTCGGTCGCCGTGAGGCGGACGGTGCCGGCAGGGCCGGTCAGATCGAGTTTGTGAAGTGAGAGCACAGCATGCTGACGAATTTGTAGATGCTGCTGATTAAAGAAAATGAATTGATAGAAACCTTTCAAAGGCTTTCAAATTGCTAAATTTGCCAACATAAACAGGCAAATAGAAGGCTTATGAAAGAAAATGAAGGTTTATAAAGGAATTTTCTTTTGTGAGAGCGGCGCCCTCGCCGCGAAGAAGTCGTTGCGAACTGCGTCGCATAAAGTCCACCAGGGTCTCCACCCTCACTGATCTCCGACCTAGATTTATGCATTGCAGTCAAGGAAGTGATGGCAGGGCAAGCCGATGATCTTGGTGGCGGTGTCTACAAAAAAAGAATCAACAAGAATGAGCATCGCTCCCTCTTGTTGGCCAAGGGTGGCAAGTTATGGATTTACCAGCATCTGTTTGCGAAAAAGGACACGGCTAACATTTCGCAAGTAGAGTTGAAGACGTTCAAACAACTCGCCAAAGTCTATGAAAAGTTGAGTACAGAACAGTTAACCCATTTGATCGACTCAAAAGATTTGCAGGAGATTTGCAATGAGCAAGAAAAAATACAAAAGTGATGTGATGCAGTCCATCCATGAGTCTGCAGCAGCCTTGCACAAGGTCGGTGCCATTGACAAGGCCACGATGAAGGCTTTTGATGTTTCTTGCATTGCGCAGACACCACAGCTTGAAGCAGCGCAGATCAAAAAAATCAGAGAGAGTGTCAAGGTCAGTCAACCCGTTTTCGCCATCTATCTCAACACCAGTGAATCCACCGTTCAGAAATGGGAAGCCGGGACCAAAAAACCCAGCGGTATGGCGCTGAAATTGCTCAACATCGTCAACAAACACGGCCTGACCGTACTGGCCTGAGGTGCAGGCGAAGCTTCTACAAATCAAGCCATCACTTGCACCGGCACATTCAGCTGGTAGCCGATGCCTCGGATGGATTCGAGGCAAGGCTCCGTTGCACCCACTTGGCTGAGTTTCTTGCGCAAGCGTGTGATGCGCACTTCAAGGCTGGTTTTGCTGACGTCGGCGCTGTCAAGGCCAAACAGTTCGAGCAGTTGCCAGTTTTCAAGTCGGCCGGAGGGCGCACGGGCCAAGGCCGTCAGCAGGTTTTCTTCGGCGGGCGTGAGCCGCACGCTGCCCACAGGCCCCTGCAACTCACGCTGCTGCAGGCGCAAACCACCAGAGGGCATAACGGAGTCGACCTGCTGCGCCAGACGACGGCGGGCAAAACTTTTGAGCGCAGCCGACAACTCCGCAAAGGGCACGGGCTTAGGCAAGTACCAGTCGGCGCCACTGTCGTAGCCCACGACTTTGTCTTGCAGATCCGAGCGGGCGGAAATGATGATGATGCCCACCAGCGGGTGCACTTGGCGGATGCGGCGAGAAAGACTGAAGCCGTCTTCACCAGGCAGATTCAGGTCAATGAGAAAGACGTCAGCGCAAGCGCCACGGGCTTGGTCTTCAAGTTCTTCGGCACAGCTGAGGGCGACCACACGGTGGCCTTCGTCGCGCAGCGCTTCGGCGGTCAGTTCACGCAGATCGTCGTTGTCTTCAACGAGGACGATGCTCAGGTGGGCAGCCATAGTTCAAAGCAGATGTGGGTGTCGGTGGGCTGGTAGCGAAGTTCAGCGCCAATTTGCTGGGCCAGATTGTGTGACAAAAACAAACCTAAGCCCGTGCCCGACTGGCGTTGCGCTGCGGCGCTGCGGTAGTACTTGGCAAAGACCTTGTCCACATCAGGCAGGCCAGCTGCGCCGGGCGCATTGCACACATGCAGGATCCAGCCGACTCTCCCATCTGCATGGGGCTGCGGCTGCAAGGTGAGCTCAACAGGCTGCTGCAGATCGCCGTATTTGAGGGCGTTTTCAATGAGGTTGCTGGCGATGATTTGCACGCATTGCAAGTCGGTTTCGACGGGTGCAGCAGCCACAACTTGCAGCGCAATTTGCTTTTCGGCCTGCGGGTTGTCTTGCACCCATAGCTGCAGTTGCCGGGCGAGGTCAAATCGCTGCATTTGCGCTTCAAAAGGCCGCTCGACCAAGCGGTCGGTCTGAACGCAGCGGTTGAGAATAGATTTCATGTTGTCGATGGCACGGCTCACATAGTTTTGGGCTTTGTCGGTCGCGGCACGGTCCTTGAGTGCCAAGTCGATCACAGCCAAAGGCGTCTTGAGCTCGTGCATGAGCATGTTGAGCAGCTGCGATTGGTCTTGGCGACGACGGGTTTCGATAGCGAGTTGTTCACGCGACAGAAACAGGTGGTTGGCTTGCTCGCGGCGCAATCGCTCCATCTGCCGCGAACGAACGATGAGCAGCGAGGTCATGACCAAGCCCGAGAGCAAGCCATAAAGCAGCACACCGTAGATGGAAATCAGGGCGCCCTGAATCAAACCCAGACTGGGCATGATGCTCACGGCCAACAAGGTGACCGCCAGGCCGTAGTAAGCGACGATGGCCCACCTGGGCAGCAAATAGCGGCCCAATGCAAGGGCCTCGGCAGGTGCATTTGGGCGAATGAAGACAGAGATGACCAGCAAAGACAACATGCCCAGCCCCACCAGGAGTGTGTTGAGGGGCAAAGCCCAGTCGCTGCGGCCCACCAGCATGAGCACCAGCACCAGCAAAGATACTGACAGCCCGGTGCGCAGCACATAGCGTCCCCAGCGCGAGATGGCGTATTCGTGCAAAAGCCGGTACTCAAAAACGAAGGTCAGCGTGGTCGACAACAACAGGGCCCAGCTGTAGAAAAGATCCTGGTGCTGTGCAGAAAGCAGGCCGTCAAACAGGATGCGGTGATACCCCAAATAGCAAGCGGTGTAGACGAGCAAAACGCTCTGGCGCATGACAAAGACGCCATTGACCGGGTCACGGTCTTGCAACCATGAAATGAACACCCACAGCAAGCATGAAAAAAGAACCGCCAGCAAGGCCGAATAGGCCAGCCACAAGGTGTGTTCTTCGCGCAGCATTTCGCGTTGCGAGAGCGCTTCAACGTGCATCAACTGTGTGCTGCTGGTGGACAGCCGCAACCAGACATGGCGCGGGGCCTGATGGGCCGGGATGACGAAAGCGTGGTTGAGCGATTCGAATTCGGTGGCCTCGAATGGCGTGCGATCGCCCGTGATGCGAGAGGCCCTGCCCGGGACCTGCTCTAGCGGGTCAAAAAGCGTGATGTGGTCGAGAAAAACCGGGCGAATGCGCAGCACCATCTTGTCGGTGACGCCAGGCTCCACGCCGTCAATTTTCAACCTGACCCACTGCACATCACGGCTGAAGCCCTTGCTGAGCACCCCTTTGTAAGGCGTGAAAGAGGCAGAGCTGGCCTGCTCAAAGCTGGCGTTCCCCGTGGTATCGGTCCAGAAGGATTTTTCCAAGATGAGGTCTTGTGCCCAAGCCGCCGTCGGCCCCCATACGGCAACAGCCCAAAAAAGCACCCACACCCAGCGCTGCAGCAAGGAACCCCAAGGGTGTTGAGAAGACATGTTTTCTTTTGGATTACAGGATTGAATGGACAACAAGAATGGTAACAATGTCGCCCTTGGTAGATGCCGCCTCGGTCCGTTCAGCGGGCAGCTGGCTTAAACTCAGCGACCATGAACACGCCCGCCCATCCTTGCCCCATCCGCAGCCAATACGAAGATTTCATGCGCCACGTCTACATGACGGGTGTGCAAAAGGGTGACCGCACCGGCACCGGCACGCGCAGCGTCTTTGGTCACCAGATGCGGTTTGACCTGAACGAGGGCTTTCCGCTGGTGACCACCAAAAAGGTGTTTTTGCGGGCGATAATCGTGGAACTCTTGTGGTTTTTGCGCGGCGACAGCAATGTGAAGTGGCTGCAAGAACGCGGCTGCACCATTTGGGACGAATGGGCTCGAGAGGATGGCTCGCTGGGCCCTGTTTATGGCGTGCAGTGGCGCAGCTGGCCCACGCCGGGCGGCGGCCACATCGACCAGATGCAGCAGGTCATGGACACGCTCAAAAACAACCCCGACAGCCGCCGCATCATCGTGAGCGCCTGGAACGTGGCCGAGCTCGACCAGATGGCGCTCATGCCCTGCCATGCGTTCTTCCAGTTCTATGTGGCCCCGCCGCAAAAAGCGGGCGACAAGCCCAAGCTCAGCTGCCAGCTCTACCAGCGCAGCGCCGACATCTTTTTGGGTGTGCCTTTCAACATCGCCAGCTATGCGTTGCTGACGCACATGGTGGCCCAGCAATGCGACATGGACGTGGGCGACTTCATCTGGACGGGTGGCGACTGCCACATTTACAGCAACCACCACGAGCAGGTGGAACTGCAACTGAGCCGTTCGCCCATGGCCTATCCCACGCTCAACATCAAGCGCAAGCCTGCGTCCATCTTCGATTACGAATTTGAAGACTTCGAAGTGCTGGGCTACGAATGCCACCCCGCCATCAAGGCGCCGGTGGCCGTTTGAGACCCGATTCGATGAAGCTGCACCTGATTTATGCCCGCGCCCGCAACGGTGTGATCGGCAAAGACAACCAGATGCCCTGGCACCTTCCCGAAGACTTGGCGCACTTCAAGCGCGTGACGCTGGGCCAGCCGGTCATCATGGGCCGCAAGACTTGGGATTCTCTGCCTGCACGCTTTCGCCCCCTGCCCGGGCGCTTGAACATCGTCGTCACCCGCCAGACTGAATGGCAAGCCGAAGGCGCTTTACGTGCGGCTTCCATCGAAGACGCCATGCGCCAGTGCGGCGATGCGCCCGATGCCTGGATCATGGGTGGCGCCGAAATTTACCGGCAGGCCGAACCACTGGCCAGCACGGCCGTGGTCACCGAAATCGAAGCCGACTATGAAGGCGATGCCTTCGCGCCAGAGCTGTCGGCTGGCTGGACTGAAGTGCAGCGCGAAGCCCATGTGGCGGCCAATGGCTTGCGCTACAGCTTCGTCACCTACCAACACCACCGCAGCCCCACGCCATGAAAATTGCCACCTGGAATGTGAACTCGTTGTCGGTGCGACTGCCGCAAGTTTTGGACTGGCTGGCGGCGCAAAAAGAGTCCGGTGGTATCGATGTGCTGGCCCTGCAAGAGCTCAAGCTCACCGACGACAAATTCCCCATCGCGGCTTTGCAAGAGGCTGGTTACCAAGCCCATTGGTTCGGCCAAAAAACCTACAACGGCGTGGCGCTGATCTCCCCTGCCACGGGCACCGAGGTGGTCAAAAACATCCCCGGTTTTGAAGACGACATGTCGCGCGTGATCGCCGCCACCTACCCCGACGGCGCAGGTGGCGTCGTGCGTGTGATCGGTGCGTATTTCCCGAACGGCCAAGCGCCCGACAGCGACAAGTTTGTCTACAAAATGCGCTGG
>CANGZO010000042.1 GCA_947458305.1 Comamonadaceae bacterium | reverse complement strand
TCTTGAAGCCAATGCTCAAATTGCTTCAGAGGGTCGGCATGGGAGGCGTTTTCGTTGAGCTCGGCTTTTTCGTAGCTCTTGCGCAGGTCGGCGATGTTCATGCGGCAAGTATAGGCAGGCTTCAGTCTTTGGCGTGGCGCAGCAATGCGGCCAATGCCCGGTCGTCGATGCCGTGCGAACGCAGGCTGTCGTAAGTCTGCTGGGCATAGTCGAGCGTGGTGCCAAAGCGGCCACTGGCATTTTTGAAAATGTGCCGGTAAGTCTCTGGCGGTAAGGATCCGGTGAAGCTGGGGCTGCTGCGCGGCAAAGTGAACGCCAGTGCTTTCACAGCGCCTTGGGGAGTTTGGCAAGGTAGCCACACAGGGGTGTAGACATCCAAGGGCATTTCGCGTGCCCACAACCGTTGCAATACGTCGTCTGCCTCGCTTTGGGCCACCCGGTACACCATGCCTTGGCAACTGCCGCCGGGCAACAAGGCGAAGACCAAGCCCGGGCATTCTGGGCTGCCTCGGTTCAGGCGGCTCCACATTTTCAGGGCCCGGTGCCAACCCCAAACCCGGCTGGCGTGTTGCTCTTGCGCTTCAAATTCAGGCCGCCACAACAGCGACGCATAGCCGAACACCCACAAGTCTTGACCGGCGGTTTGCGCTCTGAAGCTTTCCAGCAAGTCGCCCCGGAAGGCCACGCGCGCGGCATCGGCCGTTGGGCTGGGTGTGCTGAACGCCCGGGCGCTGTCGGGTGTGTCGGTCATGTGCAATTGGGTCCCATTACAATCTGCCCACTATTTTCGGAGAAAACAAAGATGTCGACCCCTCAAGATGACAATCAACCCGTGGTTTGGGCCGTTTTGATCGCTGTGATTTTGCTCGCCGTTGGCTTGGCCGTCGGTTTTGGCATCGCCAAAAGCAAAAAAGCAGCCCCTGCTGCCCCAGCCGCCGTGACAGCACCTGCAGACCCAGCGCCGGCAGCAGCGGCAGATGCTGCTGCCCCAGCCGCGACGGCTGCACCCGCTGCAGCGGACGCACCTGCGGCGCCTGCCGCCACTCCGGCAGCCCCAGCGGCCAAGTGAAGCACTCTGCGCCCTTGAATAAACCCGCCTCGGCGGGTTTTTTTACACCTTCAAATTCCAAAGCCACCCTGTAACCTTTTGGTCAATGGCCATTGCATCCCCAGGCAGAAACACGGTTACCATCGATGATGTAATTTAGTTACCAGTCACCGCCAGGAGGCAAGACATGACACTTCATCCCAACGTGGCCGCGGTCACGGCCCGCATCATCGAACGCAGCCGCCCAACTCGTCAGGCTTATTTGCAGCAGGTCGATGCCGCAGCCCGCCAGGACCCCGGTGCCCAACGCCTGGGCTGCGCCAACGTGGCCCATGCCTTTGCCGCCATGCCCCAGGCCGACAAGGACCGGGCCACGGCGCTGGACAAAATCAAGGTGGTGGCTCCCCGTGCGCCCAACATTGCCATCGTCAATGCTTACAACGACATGCTGTCGGCGCATGCGCCCTTGCAACACTATCCGGACCTGATCAAGGACGAAGCCCGCCAATGGGGCGCCACCGCCCAGGTGGCAGGGGGCGTGCCCGCCATGTGCGATGGCGTGACACAAGGCACGCCCGGCATGGAGCTGAGCCTGTTCTCCCGCGACGTGATTGCGATGGCCACTGCTGTCTCGCTCAGCCACGATGTGTTTGACGCGGCCCTGATGCTGGGCGTGTGCGACAAGATCGTGCCGGGTCTGCTGATTGGCGCTTTGCACTTTGGTCACTTGCCCACCGTGTTTGTACCGGCGGGTCCCATGACCAGTGGCTTGTCCAACAACGAAAAATCCAAAGTCCGCGAACAAGCGGCGCAGGGCCTGGTGGGCCGCGCCGAATTGCTCGAGGCCGAATCGAAGGCCTACCACGGCGAAGGCACCTGCACCTTTTATGGCACCGCCAACAGCAACCAGATGCTGCTCGAAGCCATGGGCTTGCATGTGCCCGGCACCGCCTTCATCAACCCTGGCCAAGGCGTGCGTGCTGAACTGACACGCGAGGCGGCGCGCACCGTGCTGGCCCTGGTCAAAGGCCAAAACTTCACGCCCATTGGCCGTCTGGTGGACGAGCGCAGCATCGTCAACGCCATGGTGGCGCTGTTGGCCACGGGCGGCTCCACCAACCATTTGATCCACTGGGTGGCGGTGGCGCGTGCGGCCGGCATTGTGATCGATTGGGACGACTTCTCAGCTTTGTCCGATGCGGTCCCTTTGCTCTCGCGTGTCTACCCCAATGGCACAGCCGATGTGAACCAGTTCCAGGCGGCAGGCGGGCCAGGCTACGTGATCCGGGAATTGCTCGATGCCGGTCTGATGCACGGCGATGTGCTGACGGTGCGACCCGGAGGTCTGCGCGAGTTCACCCGCATTCCGACCCTGCACAACGGCCAGCTGGTCTGGCACGAGACCGGACCCAGTCGCGACGAGAGCGTGGTCCGTCCCGCCGACAATCCTTTCAGTGCAACGGGAGGGCTCAAGCTTTTGCAGGGCAATTTGGGTCGCAGCGTGATCAAGGTGTCTGCGGTGCCCGAGCATTTGCACACCATCGAAGCGCCGGCCCGCGTGTTCGATTCGCAGGAAGCGCTGCAGCAGGCCTTCAAGGCTGGCGAGCTCGACCGTGACGTGGTCTGCGTGGTGCGCTGGCAAGGTCCACAGGCCAATGGCATTCCCGAGTTGCACAAGCTCACGCCGCCACTGGCGGTGCTGCAGGGCAAGGGTTTCAAAGTGGCGCTGGTGACCGATGGCCGCATGAGCGGTGCATCGGGCAAGGTACCTGCTGCGATCCACGTCTCACCCGAGGCTGCAGCCGGTGGCCCGCTGGCCAAGGTGCAAGACGGGGACCTGATTCGCCTCGATGGCATCGCGGGGACCCTGCAGGTGCTGGTGAGCGAGGCGCAATGGTTGGCTCGTCCAATTGCGCCCATGCCCACCTCGCTGCGCGAATCCAATGGTGTGGGCATGGGTCGTGAACTGTTCGCCCACATGCGCCGCAACACTCTGCAAGCCGAACAAGGAGCCTGCTCATGGCTATGAATCAGAGCCGAGGTTGTACCGCCCTGCAAGTGATGCAGGACGCCCCGGTGATCCCGGTGATCGTGCTCCACGCTGTGGCACACGCCGTGCCCATGGCACGTGCCTTGGTGGCCGGTGGCATCCGCATGCTCGAAGTCACCCTGCGCACACCGCAAGCACTGGCCTGCATGGAAGCGATCGCCAAGGAGGTGCCCGGTGCCGTGGTGGGTGCAGGCACGGTGCGCAGCGCCGCCGATGCGGCCGCAGCGGCCAAAGCGGGTGCCCGTTTTGCAGTGAGCCCTGGATACACCAAAACGGTGGGACAGGCCTGCCGTGACCACGGTTTGTCGCTCTTGCCCGGCGTGGCCACCGGCAGCGAAATCATGATGGCGCAAGAAGACGGTTACACCGAACTCAAGTTTTTCCCCGCCATGCAAGCCGGTGGCCCGGCCATGCTGAAGGCCTGGAGCGGTCCGTTTTTTGATGTGAAGTTTTGCCCCACGGGCGGCGTCACGCCGGGCAATGCCGCTGAGTTTTTGAGCTTGCCCAATGTGGCCTGCGTGGGCGGCTCGTGGTTGGTGCCTGCCGACGCATTGGCCCAAGGCGACTGGGCGCGCATCGAGGCGTTGGCGCGTGAGGCGAGTCAGTTGCAGCGCTGATCAGCGCACTGCCCAACCGCCAGACATGGGGAAGACTTGCCCCACAAAGCAGCTGGCCGCGTTGCTGCACAGGTAGGCCACAAAGCGGGCGTCTTCTTCGGCCTTGACCAAGCGGCCCAGTGGCACTTCTCGCTTGAGTCGCTCTTGAAAACGCGGGTTGGCCTGGACTTCGGCGGGAAAATAGGTGGGGTTGTCCACAAAGTTTTGCGCCACCGCATTGAGCTGAATGTTGTCGGGTGCCAGTTCCACGCCAGCGGCTTGCACATAGGCCAGTTGCGCGCCGCGCGCTGCGCTGTAGCTGGCCGCGCGCTTCATGCCCCTCAGGGCCGAAGCACTGCCCATGACGATGATCTTGCCGCCGCCCCGGGCCTTCATGCCGGGCACCACCGCCCGTACCAATCGGGGCAGTGGGTCGACCATCACTTCAAACACCTGCCGCCATTCGGCTTCGTCGATTTGCGTGACGGGGGTAGACGGCGCAGGCAGCGCCAGATTGATCACCAAAGCGTCGAGAGGCCCGGCTGCATCGATCATGGTCTGCGCATCTTGCGGGGCCGTCAGCACGCGCTGATCGGCGATCACTTCGGCGCCACAGGCGCGCAGCTCGTGGCACAGGGCCGGCCCCATGAAATCTTGGGATTGGGTCACCAAGATGCGTTGTCCGCTCAGATCGATCATGTCCTGGCTCCGTTTTTCAGCGCAAGCCTTGACCCGCTGCGTACTCAGCCCGCTGGATCAGCTCGACCTTGTAGCCATCGGGGTCGGTCACGAAGGCGATCACCGTTGTGCCACCTTTGACGGGGCCGGCTTCGCGTGTGACTTTGCCGCCAGCGGCTTTGATTTTTTCGCAGGCTGCATAGGCATCGGGCACGCCCAGAGCGATGTGGCCGTAGGCTGTGCCCATCTCGTAGCTTTCCGTGCCCCAGTTGTAGGTCAGCTCCAGTTCGGCATGGTCGGGGTTGTTGCCATAGCCCACAAAGGCCAGCGAGTATTTGTACTCGGGGTTTTCCGAGGTGCGCAGCAGCTTCATGCCCATCACCTGGGTGTAGAAGTCGATCGAGCGTTGCAGGTTGCCCACGCGCAGCATGGTGTGAAGGAGTCTCATGGTTTATTTCCGGTGGGGGAGGGCATTTCAAAAACAAGGCAGGCCGTGCTGGCATGGGCGTACAGCGTGCCATCGGGCCCGATCAGTTGGGCTTCGGCCGTGGCCAGTTGGCGGCCGCAGTGCAGCACTTTGGCAACCGCCCGCACACGCTGCACTTTGGGCGTGATGGCTTTGACCAGCTTCACGCTCAAATCGGCCGTGGTGTAGCCGCGCCCGGGCGGCATCATGGTGTGCACCGCGCAGCCCAGGGCCGAGTCGAGCAGGCTGGCAAACCAGCCGCCATGCACCGTACCCAGAGGGTTCAAGTGCTGCACACCTGGCGTTCCCTGAAAGATGGCCAGGCCCGGGCCGACTTCGATCATCATGAAGTCCAGCGTCTTGGCCATGTGCGCATGGGGTATCTCGCCCGTCAGCAGGCCTTGCATGACCTGAAGGCCCGTCTTGCCAGCCACCTGCTCGGGGCGGGCCACGCCGGGGCCGACCCCTGCATCCATGCGTGTCCGCACGTCGCGCTCTTGGGCCAGCCAGGCCTCTAAATCGTTGGGGCGTGTGTCGATCGTCGTGCTCATCAAAACGGTTTCTTTCAGACAGGGACGGTGTAGTTGAGCGCCATGCGGCCGCCATCCACGGTGACGATCTCGCCCGTGATGTAGCTGGCTGCATCGCTGGCCAAAAAGGCCACCACCTTGGCCACCTCGTCGGGCTCGCCCAGACGCTTCATGGGCGTGCGCATCATGATTTTCTTTTCGGCCGCCTCGCTGGTCAGCACGGCCTGGCGGGCCAGTTCGGTGGCAATGGTGCCGGGGGCCACGGCGTTCACCCGAATGCCAAAGTCGGCCAGGGCCAGCGACATGGCGCGGGTGAGCTGGTTAATGCCGCCTTTGCTCACGTTGTAGCTGGCGATGTTGGGGATGGCCAGCACCGCGTTGACCGAGCTCATGTTGACAATCGAGCCACCCCCTGTGCTCTTCATGGCACGGGCTGCGGCCTGGCCCATCAGGAAAGAGCCTTTGATGTTCACGTTGATCACGGCATCAAAGTCTTCTTCGGTCACGTCCAGAAAATCAGCCGCCCGGAAGATGCCTGCGTTGTTGACCAGCACGTAGATGCGACCAAAGGCCTGCAGCACATGGTCCACCTGGGCGTCCACATCGGCCTTGCGCGAGACGTCGCAGGCCATGAAGCCGGCGCTGTGGCCTTGGCTGCGCAACTCGGCCGCCACGGCTGCGCCGCGCTCGCTGTTCACGTCAGACAAGATGACATGGGCTGACTCGGCCGCAAAGCGGCGCGCGCAGGCCTCGCCTATGCCGTTGGCTGCGCCGGTGACGATCACCACGCGGCCCTGCAGGCCAAAGGAGAGCTGATGAGAGGGCAATAGGGGGGATGTCATGGTCCGTTCTCCAAGTTGGGTTGGGGGTGCGCCATGCTGCCACAGCGACCCCAAAATGCCTGTCGCCAGAATGCAGGCCGGTACAGCGACAATGCCAGCATCGCGAAACACCGCATTGTCCAAGAATTCAGCCATGACCACGAACGCTCAAGCCCCCCAAAAAACGCCCTCCACAGCCTTGTGCGAACCCTGCTCTGGCATTCAGCGCCACTGGCGCAAAGCCCCTGGCCACGCCGAACTGGTGCAAGGCACGCACCACCGCGAAGACCGTGGCAACGGCCCGTCCAGCTTCACCCGTTACCGCTGCGACCGCTGCGGCGCGGCCTGGGAATACGAAAACAACAAGGCCAACCAACACGCAGGCTGGGCTTTGCTGGCCCTGTGATGGGCTCTCCCCACGCCGTCTCGCGTCTGCGCACCGAGCGCCTGGCCCGCAGCGCCAAGCCCTTTTTGGCCCGTGGCGGCATCAAAGGCGAGCGCTGCTCGGGTTGCCGCCTGGTGCCCAGCCACTGCATTTGCGCCTTGCAACCAGAGGTGCCCACGCCAGTGGGCATGTGTTTGCTGATGGCCGACATCGAACCCCTCAAACCCAGCAACACCGGCTGGCTGATCGCCGATGTGGTGCCCGACACCTTCGCCTTTGGCTGGGCCCGCACCGAGGTGGATCCGGCCTTGCTGGCACTATTGGCCGATCCGCAGTGGCAGGCCTTTGTGGTGTTTCCGGGTGAATTTGTGGCGCCTGATCGGGTGGTCAGCGACATGCCTGGCCTGCCCACAGGCCAGCGCCCGCTGTTCATCCTGCTCGACGCCACCTGGCCCGAAGCGCGCAAGATGTTCCGCAAAAGCCCCTACCTGAACCGCTTGCCCGTGCTCAGCCTGAACCCTCAACAGGTCTCGCGCTACCAACTGCGCCGCTCCAAGCGCGATGACCACTTTTGCACCAGCGAAGTGGCTTCGCTGTGCCTGGAGTTGGCGGGCGAAGTGCGAGCCGCCGAGACCCTGCAGGCTTATCTGGATGTCTACACCCACCACTACCTGCAGGCCAAACACCAGCTGCCGCCCAACCTGCAAGGGCCAGCGCACGTGCGCTGGCAGGGCTTGAAGAAATCTTGATTCTGCCAAGCTGCCGGGTATCCGCTACCATGGCTCATCATTAATTTCGCCCGGCAACGGGTCTATGTGGAGAGCGCAATGTTCAGTCATGTGATGGTGGGTGTGAAAGACCTGGAGGTTTCCAAAAAGTTTTATGACGCCGTGTTGGGCACCTTGGGCTATGGCCCGGGCGTGGCCAACAACAACCGTTATTTCTACCGCAGCCCCACGGGCACTTTTGGCATCACCACGCCCATCAACGGCGAGCCTGCTTGCCATGGCAACGGCAGCACCATTGGCTTCGCCGTCAAATCCCCTGAGCAGGGCGATGCCTTTCACGCGGCGGGTGTGGCCAACGGCGGCGTCACCTGCGAAAACCCACCCGGCTTTCGCGAAGGCCCTGCAGGCAAGATCTACTTGGCTTACCTGCGCGACCCCGACGGCAACAAAATCTGCGCCTTGCACCGTCCCGGTTGATCGTTGGGTTTTTTGAAAAGGATCTGTTGTGTCTGAAGCTGCCCACCCACAAGTCGTGCACGTCTCGCGCACCGTCGAGCGCCTGGTCACCGGCCAGGCCACGTCAGACGGCGCGGGCGTCAAGCTCAGCCGCATCCTCACGCAAGACCTGCAGCACCGGCTCGACCCGTTTTTGATGCTGGACGCCTTTGGCAGCGACAAACCGGACGACTACATCGCTGGTTTTCCGGACCACCCGCACCGGGGTTTTGAAACCGTGACCTACATGATCGCCGGGCGCATGCTGCACCGCGACAGCGCGGGCAACGAAGGCCTGTTGCAAAACGGTGGCGTGCAATGGATGACCGCGGGTCAAGGGGTGATCCACTCCGAAATCCCGCAGCAAGCCGATGGCGTGATGGAGGGCTTTCAGCTTTGGCTGAACCTGCACAGCTCCGAGAAGATGAATGCGCCGTGGTACCGCGATTTTCAAAACGATCAGCTGCCGCAGTTTCAGACGTCTGCCGGTGTGGCCGTCACGGTGATCGCCGGGGCCAGCCACGGCGTGCAAGGCGCGGTGAGCCGCGAGATCACGCAGCCGGTTTATCTGGACTTGCACATGCCGCAGGGCGCACGTTTTGAGCAAACATTGCCCGAAAGCCACAACGCCTTCATCTATGTCTACCGTGGCGAAGTCTGCATCAGTGGCCAGGCCGTGCCCGTGCAGCGCATGGCCATTTTGAAAAACACACCGCAGGCCGATGGTGTGGTGATCGAGGCCAGTGCCGACGCCAAACTGATCTTGGTGGCGGGTAAACCGCTCAAACAGCCCATCGTGCAGTACGGCCCGTTTGTGATGAACACCAAGGAAGAGATCTACCAAGCCCTGGCGGATTTCAGGGACGGACGGCTGGGCGAGCGGGCTTAATGCCTTCAGCTCCTGAAAGCGTTGACAAAGTTTTGCGCTGCCAAACGCACTTGCTCGGCACTGCGCCCCGGCGCATACAAGGCCGATCCCAAACCAAAACCTGAAGCGCCTGCCGTGCGGTATGCCGCCATGTTGTCGGGCGTGATGCCGCCCACGGGCATGAGGGCGGCCGATTTGGGCAATACCGCCCGCAGCGCTTTGACGGTGGCTGGCGAGATCATCTCTGCCGGGAAGAGTTTGAGGCCATGCGCACCCGCATCGAGCGCGGCAAAGGCCTCGGTGGGCGTGGCCACACCGGGCAACACCACCATGTTCAGGGCCAGGGCCTGCGCGACCACCGCGGGGTTGAAGTTGGGGGCCACAATCAGGCGGCCGCCAGCGGCATGCACGTCCTTGACTTGCTGTGCATTCAGCACCGTGCCTGCGCCGATCAGGGTTTGCGGAAATTGCCGAGTCAGTGCAGCGATGCTGTGCAAAGGCTCTGGCGAGTTGAGTGGCACCTCAATGATCGCAAAGCCGCTGCTGACCAGCGCCTCACCCATGGCCGGTGCTTCGGCGGGCGTGAGGCCTCGCAAGATGGCAATCAAGGGCAGTTGAGCCAGGGCTTGCGCCAGGGTTTGAGCGGGGTGGGTGTGGGATGTCATTTTGAATTGGTGATGGTTATTTCAGGGCGTGTGTCACGCCCATCGCCCACGGGGTGGGCTCCTACAAAAGAAGGCAGGTGCACGCGCTGTAGGAGCGCACCCTGTGCGCGAGGGTTTTCAGGGCGTGTGCCATGCCCATCGCCCACGGGGTGGGCTCCTACAAAAGAAGGCAGGCGCATGCGCTGTAGGAGCGCACCCTGTGCGCGAAGTTTTTCAGGGCGTGTGTCACGCCCATCGCCCACGGGGTGGGCTCCTACAGGGGGGCGCCTCAAGGGGGGGCGATTTGTGAAGCTCAGCATGCCGATGCGAGCGCAAACAAGCCTGCCCAGGTGGCTTCGGCGCCATGGCTTTGGCAGGCGAAGCCCAGGTGCTGCAGCGCCAGGCTGTAGCGCTGAGTCAGGGTGTCGCTGCCGATCAGGATCACGGGACCTGAATCGGTGTTGACGTTCTGGGTGTGCAGCTCTTCGCCGATCAGCAGGCCCGACAAGTAACTGGGCAACTGGGCTGCGCTCAGGCGGTCAAACAAGCCCAGGGTGCGCACCGCAAAAAGGTGGTGCAACACGCTGCCCGCTTGCTGGCTTTGGTTCACGCCTTGCAAAAATGTCGCTTCGTCGAAGGCTCCGTTCAGGTCCAAGGTCTTGCCTAAAATCGAGTGCTGGCTCATCAGCGCAAACACCTCCCCGGTCATGAAGGTCTGGAACTGCATGACGCGACCGCTGTGCACCTGTACCCATTTGCTGTGCGTGCCGGGCAAAACCAGCGTGGCACTGTCGCGTCCGGCCAATTGCAGAGCCCCAAAAATTTGCACTTCTTCGCCCCGCATCACATCGGGTGTGTTCAGCGCATCCGTGCCCAAACAGCTCAGGCCTGGCACCAGAGCGATGCGTCCGGGCTGCAGCCACAGCAGGTGCTGGCCCAACTCGGCAAAGCCGGCAGGGCAGGGGCAGTAGGGCGCTTCTTGCCAGCCTTGGCGGCTGCCCGCCATACCCGAGATGAGGCACAGGGCCCCCTGCGCTTGAACCCAGTCGCCAAAAAGTTCTTGGAAAACGGCTTCAAACTGGCCAGTCGGCACGGTCAGGATGCCGCGTGGAAATTCGCGGGACTCAAGCACCTGGCCGCTGGCACCGAGCCGCGTGCCGCGCAGCGAAGAGGTGCCCCAGTCGATGGCGATCAAAGGTCTTGGGCTGTTCATGCGAAGGTGCCTTTCAATGGGGCGTTCAACACTTTCAGCACGGCCTCGCGTGAAGGCAAGGGGCCGACCGCGCCGAAGCCTTGCACCGACAAACTGGCTGCGGCATTGGCATAAGCGGAGGCAGCCCACAAGTCGTCGCCTGCCGACAAACGCCCTAGCAAATTGCCTGCAAAACAATCGCCTGCACCCGTGGCGTCAACGGCCGTGACCGCATGGCCTGGCACTTGGCGTTGGTGGTGGCCGTCGCTGGCCAGCGACCCGTCGGCACCCAATTTGAGCACCACCTGTGCCGCACCATGGGCATGGCTCCAGGCGATGATGTCGGCCGCTTGGGTGAGGCCCGTGAGCGCGGTCATGTCTTCGAGGCTGGGCAAGAACAGATCGCACAGACTCACCGCGTGGCTTATGCAGGCCTGCGCCCGGGCCAGCGGCCACAGCGACAAACGCAAGTTGGAATCGAGCGCCACCCGCGTGCCCACGTTGTGGGCATGTGCCATGGCTGCAAACACCGTGTCGCAAGCCGAGGCGGAAATCGCCAGCGAAATGCCCGACAGGTGCAGCCATTGGCTGCTGGCGATGGATTCGGCCCAATGGGTCATGTCTTGCGGCTGCATGCGGCTGGCCGCCGATCCCGCACGGGCATAGCTGAAGTGGTGGCCTTGCGCATCGTGGCTTACAAAGTACATGCCGGTGGGCGCTTGGCTGTCGCGCAGCACGGTGGTGGTGTCCACGTTTTCGCGCTGCCACAGCTCCATCAGGCGATCACCCCAGCGGTCGTTGCCCAGACGCGTCAGGTAGCCCACCCGCGCACCGGCTCGGGCAGCAGCAATGGCGGCGTTGCTGGTGTCGCCACCAAAACCTTGCGCATACAACGGGGCATCGTTGGCATCTGAAGGGGGGCGTTGGTTGAACTCGACCATGGCTTCACCCAAGGCCACGATGTCGAGGGTTTGGGAGGGCTGTGTCATGTGAACAAAAAGAGCAAGGGCTCAGTGTGCGGTGGGAGAATCAGCGCAAAACGGTCCACGCGGTGAATGGAGCAAAGCGACATGAAAGACGATTTTGTACTGAACGCGGCTTGCAAGGGCTTCCCCTTGGCGGCTGAGCCCTGCGCGGTGT
The DNA here is from genome assembly GCA_947458305.1 of Comamonadaceae bacterium. Taxonomy (GTDB): domain Bacteria; phylum Pseudomonadota; class Gammaproteobacteria; order Burkholderiales; family Burkholderiaceae_C; genus Limnohabitans_A. Next base: position 1,033 of record CANGZO010000042.1, on the reverse strand, counting down.
CGCAGCTGGGTGCGCGCAGCTGGAACCTGCTGGACGATGCGCTGGCGTACCCGATGGCCGTTTTGCGCCGCCCGGCGCTCACGCACAACCTGACCTGGATGCAGGATTTTGTGCAGCGCAAAGGCGTGGCACTGGCGCCGCACGGCAAGACCACCTTGTCGCCCGAGCTGTTTCGCATGCAACTGCAAGCGGGCGCTTGGGGCCTGACCTTTGCCAACGTGCACCAGCTGCTCGTGGGTCTGGCAGCCGGGGTGCAGCGCGCCATCATCGCCAACCAGTTGGTGACCGATGCCGACCTGGATGGGCTTGACCTTTTGTTGCGCCAGTACCCTGGGGTGCGGGTCTGGTTTTTGGTCGATTCTTTGGCTCAACTCGCTGTGTTGGCCGATTGGGGCCAACGTCGCGGCAACACCCGCCGTTGGGATGTGTTGCTCGAATTGGGCATTGCCGGCTACCGTACCGGCTGCCGCACCCACGAACAGGCCCTGGCTTTGGCGCAGGCCATGGCCGCCTCGCCTGTTGTGCGTCTGGGCGGGTTGGAGTGTTACGAGGGTGGGCTGGGCCGCTGCGACAGCGCGCACGACATCGAAGCCGTGAGTGGTTTGGTGCGCAGCGTGCAATCGCTGGTGCAGCAAATCGATGCGCAGCACCTGTGGGGCGGCGATGAGGTCTTGTTGTCGGCCGGTGGCTCTGCGGTGTTCGATTTGGTGATCCCGATGCTCAAAACCCAGGTCAAGAGCCGGCCAGTGCAAGGTGTGTTGCGCTCGGGTTGTTATGTCACGCATGACCACTGGAACTACGCCCGTTATCTGAAGCTGGTGGAGGCGCGCGAGGGTTTGAGCGAATCGCTGCAGCCTGCCTTGGAAATCTGGAGCCAGGTGCAGTCGGTGCCCGAGCCGGGGCTGGCCATTTTGACGGCGGGTCGGCGTGACCTGTCTTTTGATCAGTGCATGCCCATGCCGGTGCGCTGGGCACCCAAGGCGCAGCGTGCGGGCGCCATACAGGCCACGCCCGAGTCTTGGAAAGTCAAAGC